>JAIRYL010000144.1 GCA_031267775.1 Tannerellaceae bacterium | reverse complement strand
GGAAAAGAATTCATTTTCTTATGGAAATTCCTTACATCGAATTTCTTATCATATATAATTTCGTATGTAAGCCTCAATTGTAAAGCCGTAAACAAAGAAGGTAAATAATTAAAAATAATAGAAGGTTCTACTTCAGTCCATTTACGTATTTCCTTAATGGCTTCTCCTATAATTTCTTTATGATCGAATGGCAGATTGGGCAACTTGGCAATGGAAGTCCACTGTACGGCGCCATATTTTTCGTCAGGCCTGGTTTTCCTTACTTTACACAAAGCCAGATAGGCTATTGTTACAATTCTGTCTATTTTCATGTGAGACGCTCTTTCGAGCCACAAAACATCCTCTTTGTTAGAGGTTCGCGCAGGAGAACCAAATGCCCGGAATTGTTTAAGCGCAACTCGTTTTAGGCCGGTAGTCTCCGTTAACACACGATAAGCGGCAGCATCCAAATCTTCTGCATTATAAATTAAACTTCCAGGCAATTTATATTCGGTTTTACCGGTACCTGCATTTTTTCGTTCCACTAATAAAACACATAGTTCTTCATTGTCTATACCTAACAAAACGCAATCTACTGAAACGTGCGGGTAAAATATTTTCTTTCCTTCCTGATTAGTTAGCATGGTATTTCGATAAAATTTAGTTGCAAATATACTAAATAAATGATAGGAACAAAATAAAATAATATAATTTTACGCTATTATAACATTCTAATAATCTGATCATTTATTATCTTACTTACTACAATATCAAACCTTTTGATTAATGTACGCATTACAAATAGCGCGAACAACTTGGCGTTAACTCAAACAAAACCTCGATTAGGTTCGGGTTGAAAACGAATAAAAAAAGTATCGCTTGTACACATCTCGTTTTTAGAAAAGCGTACGTTGTGAGATTTTCGGAAAAGCGTTATCTTTGCGATGATTTTAAAAGAACGATAAACGTATTATGAACAAAAGATTTACCGAGTATTCGAAATTTGACTTATCGGACGTCAACAAAAAGATGTTGAAGAAGTGGCAGGATGGCGATTTTTTTCGCAAAAGTCTTGAAATTCGCAAAGACGCTCCCTCTTTCGTATTCTACGAAGGGCCTCCTTCTGCGAATGGTATGCCTGGTATTCACCATGTGATAGCCCGTTCGATCAAGGATATTTTCTGCCGTTACAAAACAATGAAAGGATATTTGGTGAATCGTAAGGCCGGTTGGGATACGCACGGTTTGCCTGTTGAATTGGGCGTTGAAAAAGAATTAGGTATTACCAAAGAAGATATCGGCAAAAAGATTTCTGTTGCAGATTATAATACTGCTTGTCGTAAGGCAGTAATGAAATATACGAAAGAGTGGGAAGATTTAACGGATAAAATGGGGTATTGGGTAGACATGGAACACCCTTATATCACCTATGATAACCGCTATATTGAAACACTTTGGTTTCTACTTAAAGAGTTGTATAAGAAAGGCCTGTTGTATAAAGGCTATACGATTCAGCCTTATTCTCCCGCCGCAGGTACCGGCCTGAGCACGCACGAATTGAATCAGCCGGGTACATACAAGGATGTAAAAGATACAACATGCACGGCTCAGTTTAAAATAATTGATCCGAAACCGGACATGACCGGACATGGCGACGCCTTCTTCCTGGCCTGGACAACTACTCCGTGGACATTGTCTTCCAATACGGCGCTTTGCGTGGGGTCTGCTATCACATACGTTACCGTACAAACGTTTAATCCTTACACCAGCTACCCGGTTACAGTAATCTTAGCCAAAGATTTAATGCCGGCTTATTTTAACCCGAAAGCAGCCGGATTAGCTTTATCTGATTATAAACAAGGCGATAAACAGATTCCATATAAAGTAGTTTCCGAATGGAAAGGTTCAGACTTGGTTGGTATCAACTATGAACAGCTAATCCAATGGGTAAATCCGGGAGAAGGCGCATTTCGCGTGATATCAGGAGACTTTGTAACTACGGAAGAAGGTACCGGTATCGTTCATATCGCTCCTACGTTTGGCGCAGACGACGATAAAGCAGGAAAGGCCAACGGCGTACCGCCTTTGATGTTAATTGATAAGGAGGGCAACAAACGTCCGATTGTCGATACGACAGGGAAATATTATCTGTTGGAAGATTTAGACCCGGAATTTGTTCAAAATTATATGAATGCGGCAGACTATGACCCGTTTGCCGGACGCTTTGTAAAGAATGCTTATGATCCGAGCTTATCCGACAGCGATGAAACATTGGACGTCAGTATCTGTATGATGCTGAAAGCCCAAAATCGCGTATTCCGTATCGAGAAAAAAGTACACAATTATCCGCATTGCTGGCGTACAGACAAACCGATATTATATTATCCGTTAGACAGTTGGTTTATCCGGACAACAGCTCATCGCAACCGTTTAATCGAATTGAACAATACAATCAACTGGAAGCCTCAAAGTACAGGAACCGGCCGTTTTGGCAAATGGCTTGAAAATTTGCAAGACTGGAATTTAAGTCGCAGCCGTTACTGGGGAACTCCTTTACCAATCTGGCGTACAGAGGAAGGCGACGAAGAAATTTGTATTGGTTCGGTTGAAGAACTGTATGCTGAAATAGAGAAATCTATAAAAGCCGGTTTGATGGAAAAAAATCCGTTTAAAAACTTCAAGCCGGGTATTTATACGCAAGAAAATTATGACAGGATAGACCTGCATCGTCCGTATGTAGATGAGATAATCCTTATTTCGAAAAGTAGAAAACCAATGAAACGGGAAGCAGACCTGATAGACGTTTGGTTCGATTCGGGCGCTATGCCGTATGCCCAGATACATTATCCGTTCGAGAATAAAGAATGTCTGGACGAAGGTATTGTTTTCCCTGCCGATTTTATAGCGGAAGGGGTAGACCAAACGCGAGGCTGGTTCTTTACGCTTCATGCTATCTCTACTATGGTATTTGATACGGTTTCGTTTAAGACGGTTGTTTCAAATGGTTTGGTGTTGGATAAAAACGGGAACAAGATGTCAAAACGACTGGGTAATGGCGTTGATCCTTTTGAAACGATAGAACAGTATGGTTCCGATCCATTGCGCTGGTATATGATAACCAATGCATCTCCATGGGATAACCTGAAGTTTGATTCGGAAGGATTGGATGAAGTGCGTCGTAAGTTCTTCGGAACGCTCTATAATACGTATTCCTTCTTTGCATTGTATGCAAATGTAGATGGTTTTGATTATTCAGAGCCGGATATTCTTCATGAAGAACGCCCGGAAATAGACAGGTGGATTCTTTCTTTGTTGAATTCGCTTATCAAAGAAGTAGACGTTCAATTAGAAAATTATGAACCTACCCGTGCCGGGCGTGCTATCTCTGAATTTGTAAATGATAACCTGAGCAATTGGTATGTTCGTTTGAACCGGCGTCGTTTCTGGGGTGGAGGAATGACCACAGATAAGCTGTCGGCCTATCAGACTTTATATACATGTTTGGAAACTGTTGACAAACTGATGGCTCCGATAGCGCCTTTTTATGCAGATCAATTATTTATGGATTTGACTGCTGTAACAGGACGTGAAAAGGTTGAATCTGTTCATTTATCAAACTTCCCCGTATTTAATGAAGCATTCATTGATAAAGACCTGGAAGAACGAATGAAAATAGCGCAGGATGTATCCTCTATGACGCTTGCGCTTCGAAGAAAGGTAAATATCAAAGTCAGGCAACCGCTTCAAACTATTATGATTCCGGTACTGGACGCTCGTCAGCAAGACGCGCTGGAAGCTGTTAAGAATCTTATTCTGAATGAAGTGAACGTAAAGGAAATGAAATTTGTAGATAATTCTGCAGGTATTTTAGTGAAGAAAGTAAAGCCGGACTTTAAGAAGTTAGGCCCTCGTTATGGAAAGATCATGAAGCAGTTAGCTGCTATTATTCAAAATATGAGTCGGGATGATATCATCGCTTTTGAATCAACGGGTACATTTACCTGTCATATAGATGGACGGGAAGCCGTGGTGGAACTGTCGGATGTAGAAGTTATCTCGGAAGATATTCCCGACTGGTTGGTAGCTAATGAAGGAAAGCTTACCGTAGCGCTGGATATTACCGTTACAGACGAGCTCCGTAAAGAAGGGTTGGCGCGCGAGCTGGTAAACCGTATCCAAAATCTTCGTAAAAGCAGCGGCTTGGATATAACTGATAAGATAAAGATACATGTATTGTCGACCCCTCAAATGGATGAAGTAATAAAGGATTATCATGATTATATAAAGAATCAGATACTGGCCGTATCATTGAAGATAGTAGATATTCTGAGCGATGCTACCGCGCTGGAGTTTGACGACTTCAGTTTATCTATCCGTATCGATAGAATGTATTAAAAAGAAAGACTAATTCTTGTATCGTAAATAATAATATGTATATTTGGAATGTTTAAAATAGCGAGCTTTAATTAAAATTAATGCAAAAACAAATTTATTGAATCATGGCAGAAAAAACAAAATCTGCGGATGCGGAACTCGAGGAGTTTCGCGCCATAATAATGGAGAAGCTGGAGAAAGCTAAAAAAGACTATGACTTGTTGAAATCAGGCGTTACTAATTCCGATGGAAACGATGTATCCGACACCTCTCCTACGTTTAAAGTATTGGAAGAAGGCGCTGCTACTTTGTCGAAAGAAGAAGCCGGCCGTTTGGCTCAACGCCAGATGAAGTTTATACAGAATTTGCAGGGAGCGCTGATTCGTATAGAAAATAAAACATACGGTATTTGTCGCGAAACAGGCAAATTGATACCAAAAGAAAGGCTTCGCGCCGTACCTCATGCAACATTAAGTATTGAAGCTAAACAGGGAGGCGCTAAATAAATGAAATTTCCAAAAGGTTGGGGAGCAGTATTGGTTATAATGCTGCTCCTTATTCTTGACCAGACGCTGAAAATATGGGTGAAAACCCACATGCAACTTCATGACAGCTATCAGATTACTTCATGGTTTTATATTTATTTTACCGAGAATCCGGGAATGGCATTTGGTATTGAAGTCTTTGGTAAATTATTCTTGTCTGTTTTTCGTATTATAGCGGTAGGGTTTATCGGATATTATCTTTATAAGGTTGTAAAAGAGAATTTGAACGTTGGGTTTATTGTATGTATCTCGTTGATTTTTGCCGGCGCGACAGGAAATATTATCGACTCGATCTTTTACGGTATCCTATTTGACCATAGTTTTGGACAAGTAGCTGTTTTTATGCCGGAAGGCGGAGGATACGCTACCTGGTTGCATGGAAAAGTGGTAGATATGTTTTATTTCCCCCTAATTGAAACGGCGCTGCCCGATTGGATTCCTGTCTGGGGAGGTAAGGATTTTATTTTTTTCCGTCCGATTTTTAATATTGCCGATTCGGCTATTTGTGTAGGAGTCTTTATGTTGTTTATCTTTTATCGCCATACATTATCTAAAAGTCTTTCCAAAGAAGAGAAGCATAAAGAAAAAGAGCATGCGGAAGAACCTGTATAAATACGGTCTTATTTGGGTAGTAACAATATTGCTGATGGCTTGCAGCAAAGTTCCGGATGGTATTCTGCCGGAAAAGAAAATGCAAGACATACTGATTGATGTATATCTGGCAGAGTCATTGATTGAAACAAGCAGGGTAGCTTATTCCGATACGGTGCGAAAAGCGGCCATATTTCAATCTGTCTTTCGGAAATATAATATTACTGAAGCCGTATACGACAGTTCGTTGGTGTGGTATAGCAAGAATATGGATATTTATATGAATGTGCTCGATATGGCTTTGGCTGATATAAATATCCGTATCCGGGATATGGGAGACGTGCAGGCCAGCGCGGCTCCGAATACAAATCAAGACTCCATAAATATATGGCCTCGCAGAGATTTTTTAGTTCTTTATCCTGCCGCTTTGTTTAATGGGGTAACATTCGATATTCAACCGGATAGAGTCTATTCGTCGGGCAGTTCTTTTGTGTTAGGTATGCGCGTGTGGGGGTTGACGGATAAAACGCGTTATTTTCCGGAAATACGAATGGCTATCAGTCAAAATGATACGGTTTTGTATATAAATAAAAAGATAACAAAAGACGGTTATCACAAGGTGATTCTTAAAGGCCTGCCCACCAAACAAATCAAGCGTGTATATGGATATATACGCATGGATAATACAGATAAAAATTATTATAAGATATATGTAGATAGCCTGAGCCTGATGAAATATAATTACGGTTCGCCGGCTATGTCAAGTCTAACAGATTCTACAAATTAACTGGATATGCGCCGGATAGCTGCTCATTATATATATTGGCGTCGGGTATATAAAATGAGTTACATTGAATTAGATGATGATGGTATATTTAATGGCATTTTTCCGTTATATGGCGAAATAGCCGGAACGGAATTTTACGACGGCCTCCTGATTCCTGTTAATGAACCGGGTCGGCTTGCTGAATTAAACGGATTATCCGGCTTATTCCACAAGATAAGCCAACTGGATATCACAAAAAATGTCTTTGCCGGTAATACGGTATATGTATACAGAATCCATTGCGATAAGATATACGCCGTCTGAAAACAATTGCTGAATTGCGCTTTTTATCCGGAAACTAAACCATCCAGGAGATGATAAATAAATTTCAAAACATAAAAGAGAATCGCTGTTACGCTTTTTTGAAGAAATACCGGCTGGCGTTTCTTCTGGCGCTCTTTTTTCCGTTCATGTGGTTTGTTATGTTTCTGGTTGTGCCCGATAAACTGTTTCCGGTCTCTTACGCTACATTATTATATTCTTGGGACGATGAATTGCTGGGGGCCCGTATCGCTCCCGACGAACAATGGCGCTTTCCGCCTGCCGATTCGTTGCCGGCTAAATTTATCGCCTGTCTGACTGCTTACGAAGACAAACGCTTCTTTTATCATCCCGGCGTAGACCCGGCGGCTATCCTGCGCGCCGTCTGTTTAAATATCAAAAACCGGAAGGCGGTAAGCGGAGGCAGTACTATCGCCATGCAGTTAGCCCGTATAGCCAGGGGTAACCGCCGCAGGAATCTTTACGAGAAAATAGTGGAAGTATGCTGGGCGCTTTACCTTGAATCCATTCACAGTAAAAAGACAATCCTGAACCTATATGCCTCGCATGCCCCGTTTGGAGGGAATGTGGTAGGGGTGGAGACGGCTGCCTGGCGGTATTTTGGCCGAAGCGCGTTCAACTTATCGTGGGCCGAGAGCGCTACGCTGGCGGTGTTGCCCAATTCGCCGGCGCTGATACATCCGGGACGGAACAGGCTGCAACTGAAAAAGAAACGCGACCGGTTACTGCATGCGCTCTGCAAAAAGGGAACGCTTGACGCCACGACGTGCGAACTGGCTTGCCTGGAACCGCTGCCCGACGCGCCCCTGCCGCTGCCCGACGAGGCGCCTCATTTACTGGACAGGCTGGCTGCAGAGGGTCAAGGGAGGAGGCTTGTTTCGTCTGTACGATACCGCCTGCAAAAGCAAACGCAGGAGATTGTAAACCGCTACGCCCGGCAGTATAGCGCCAATCATGTATACAACCTGGCGGCGCTGGTGGCCGATGTGGAAACGGGCGAAGTACTGGCTTATGCCGGAAATGTAAGTTACCGGATGGACGAGCGGAAGGGAAGCAGCGTAGACGTAATTGTTTCGCCCCGCAGCACGGGAAGCATCCTGAAGCCCTTTTTATATGCCGGTATGCTTCACGACGGTATGCTCCTTCCTTCTATGCTGACGCCTGACGTGCCGCTGAATATCAACGGTTTTATGCCGCAGAATTATAATAAGACCTTTTATGGCGCCGTACCTGCGCACCGGGCTATAGAACGGTCGCTGAACGTGCCGCTTGTGAGGATGCTCTCGCGGTATAACGCCGGACGCTTTATGACCCTGCTCAAGCAATGGGGGATGACAACGCTCCGCTTCGGCGAAGAACATTACGGGGCTGCCCTTATACTGGGCGGGGCCGAGGGTACGCTTTGGGATTTGTCGGGTATGTACGCCTCTATGGGGCGCACGCTTTTGCATTACGGGAGATACGACGGACGGTATGATCCGGCCGACGTTCATCCGCTGCGCCTTTATCCGGCGGTAAACGAGACGCCTCCTGCCGAATCGGTAGCGGACAGGCGGCTGAAAGACAAGGCTACCCTGTCGGCCGCTTCTATCTGGTTTATGCTGGAGGCTACCTCGGCGCTGAATCGTCCCGAAGAGGAGGCCGACTGGCAGCAGTTTGAATCGATGAAACGAATTGCCTGGAAAACGGGCACCAGTTACGGAGGACGCGACGCCTGGGCGATTGGACTTACGCCGGGCTACGTGGTGGGCGTATGGGCAGGTAATGCTTCGGGCGAAGGAAGGCCGGGACTGACAGGCATAGGTTATGCGGCGCCGGCGCTTTTTGATATCTTCTCGCTGCTTCCGGGAGGCGCCTGGTTTGATATGCCTTACGACGAACTGGAGAGGGCGGCCATCTGCCGGCATAGCGGCCACAGGGCTTCGGCGCTATGCGAGCCGGCAGATACGCTGTATATCCCCCGCGAGGGACTGGTTTCGGACGTTTGCCCGTATCACCGGCTGGTACATCTTTCGCCCGACGGACAGTTCAGGGTGAATGCTTCGTGCGAGCCGGCAGACCGGATTGTAACCCGTCCCTGGTTTGTGCTCCCTCCTGCGCAGGCGTATTATTACAGGAATTATCATATAGATTATCTTCCCTTGCCGCCGGTAAGGCCCGGATGCGAACAGGAACAGCCCGGACAGGTGGATATTATTTACCCCGAACATCATGCTACGCTTTACCTGCCGAAAGGGTTTACCGGCGAACTGGAACGGTTTGTATTCAGGGCTGCGCACGCGCGCGCCGAAGCCGTTTTGTACTGGCATATAGACGGCGAGTACCTGGGCGAAACAAAAGACAAGCATCAGATGACCTGTCAGACCGGCGCGGGAAAGCATCTCCTTACCCTGATTGACAGTTGGGGGAACAGGCAGACTGTCAGCTTTGAAGTGAAGCGGGGGAACTAAGGAGGCGCGCCAATTAAATTGAGAATGGAGAATGGAGAATGGAGAATTAAAAAGGCAGAAGGCAGAATGGAGA
>JAIRYL010000084.1 GCA_031267775.1 Tannerellaceae bacterium | reverse complement strand
AATACCGCTACCGCGTCCCTCCGGCGTGGCGGCGCGATTGGGATTTCGTCGCCGTCAGCGTCAGCGCCCTCTCTATGCGAGGGTTTGTTAAAGATGAAAAATAACGGATTGGATTTTTTCATAAGGCGTCTGGAGGGGGAAAATAATGCTTTTTAGTTCATACGCAACAAAATTTAGATGCGTCTACCCTGCCGGATTCATATATATATTGGATATATTTCCCGTGAAATTTGTATCTTTACATTAATTACGGCAAAGTACTAATATATGAAAATCATTTTTTTACTTGAAACAAAAGACGGTATAGTCGGCGAGTTTCACTACGAATGGGAATGTCCTTTCGTTCCTCGCATCGGCGAGCATGTTCACATTGAAAATATTTTTGATAAAGGTGAATTTATTGTTTGCGATGATGATAATATAATGTCAAAGGTAGATGATTTTAAGGATTATATAATAAGTTTTTCATGGGAAGCGAAAGGCGTTACATGGTGTAAACATGATGAGTATTTTCTGTTGATGAGCCTTTTCGGCGAGTAGTATCAATATTTCAGCAATAAGACGGATGCGATGAACATATAAATCATCATTCCGATAATATCGTTTGTGATGGTGATAAACGGGCCGGTTGCCAGAGCAGGGTCTATTTTTATCTTGTTTAAAGTCATTGGCACTAACGTGCCGAAGATACTGGCAAACATCACTACGGCAAAGAGGCTGAGCGAAACGGAAGCCGTAATAGCCTGATTGCCCAGCGTGAAGTAGTTGTAGATAAAAACGACGAGGCTGATGATGCACGCATTGATAAGCGCTACGGCGGCTTCTTTTCCTACTTGCCGGATGGTATGGCCGGCTTTAAGCGTATTGTTTGCCAGCCCTTGTACTACGATAGCGGATGATTGGATACCTACGTTTCCGCCGGTTCCGCCGATCAGGGGGATAAACAGCGCCATTTTAGGATTGGCGGAAAAACCGCTTTCGAAACCGCCTAATATAACGGAATTGCCTAACCCGCCGATCATACCGATTGCGAGCCAGGGGAGGCGGGCGGCTGTTTGCATGAATACGTTATCGGTTGTTTCTACGTCTTGCGAAATACCCGAAGCCAACTGATAGTCGCGTTCATGCTGTTCGCGTACTTCATCCATTACGTCGTCGATAGTGATGCGCCCGGCAAGCCTTCCGATACTGTCTACTACCGGAAGGGCTACCAGGTTGTATTTGGTAATTACCTGCGCTACCTCTTCGATGCTATCATTGTCGTGTACAACGATGGGGTCTTTTTTCATGACATGCTTGATCTTCGATACGGAAGGATTGGTGATCATTCGTTTAAGAGGAAGTACGCCCCGTAAACGTTCGTCGTCGTCTACTACATAGACGTAATAGATCTCGTCCATTTCTTCGGCCTGGCGGCGCATTTCTTCAATACATTGCGGCATACTCCAATTCTCGTTTACTACGATCATTTCCGTACCCATTAGCCCCCCGGCGGTATCTTCATCGTATTTCAAGAGGTCTACAATATCGCCTGCCTGCTCTACGTCTTCTATGTGGGAGAGTATCTCTTCCTGCGTATCTTCATCAAGGCCGCGCATCAGATCAACCGCATCGTCTGTGTCCATATTATCCACAAAACGTTTGGCGATTAATTCGCTTGGCAGTTCTCTAAGCAGTTTGTTCCGGTCTTCTTCGTCGATTTCCATCAATACATCGGCCGCTTCCTCGTCGTCCATTAACGGATAGAGATAGATGATCTCTTGCGTATTTAGCTCCTGGAATAACTCTGCAATATCTGCCGGATACAGGTTTTTCAGTATTTCCTGCGCTTTGGCGGCGTCTTTTTGACTGATAATGCGCTTCAAGTTTTCAATGTATTCTTTTGTGAGTTCGAGCATAGCCTTTTTTCGGTTTATATTTTCAGATGACGTTCGGTTATTTGCGTAAGATTTATAAACTGTTCAACAGAGAGCTGTTCCGGACGTTTGTCGAAAACGGGTAATATATAATCAGGACAATCTTTACCCAATAAGGGCTTCATGGAATTGCGAAGCGTTTTTCTCCGTTGATTAAACGAAGTCTTGACAACCGTTTTGAACAAGGCTTCATTGCAATTTAAGGTGGTACGGTCATTCCTTTTGATGCGGATAACGCCGCTCTTTACTTTGGGCGGAGGGTTGAATGCCTGTTCGCTTACCGTAAACAGATATTCTACGTCATACCAGGCCTGTAACAAAACGCTGAGGATACCGTATGTTTTGCTTCCCGGACCCGCGGCAAGGCGTTCGGCCACTTCTTTTTGCAACATGCCCGAGCAGCAGGGGATATGATCTTTGTATGCTAATACTTTAAAAAATATCTGGCTCGAAATATGGTATGGATAATTTCCTATCACACAAAAAGGAGGGGAGACTATCTGTAAGAGGTCTGATTGAAGGAAATCGCCGGTAATAATACGTCCGTCCAATTCGGGGAAATTATGTTCAAGGTAAGTTACCGATTCCGTATCCAGTTCAACTACGCTAAGGTTATGCCCGCATGCAAGTAAAAAACGCGTAAGCATCCCCATGCCGGGACCTATTTCCAAAACAGGCGTCCCCACATACCCCGACAGCGTATCTGCAATCCGTTTTGCCACTTCTACATCTTTCAGAAAATGTTGTCCTAAAGCCTTTTTTGGCCTAACCGCTTTTGTCACTTCTTGCTGTTGAAAAGGTTCGTATTAAAATATATTCTTATCTTTGCAGACGCACAAAAATACAATAAATATTTAAAGAATCTTGTAACGGATGAATTATAAAAAATTGCTGAGTATCACTGTCAAAGTATTCCTTCCTCTTTTGCTGGGCCTTTTGCTACTTTGGTTTTTGTATCGCAAAATGGACTTTAGCGAGATTTGGCTGGTAATCAAAAAAGGAATTCGGTATGAAATTCTGCTGCTATCGCTGGTTTTCGGTTTATTTGCCAACATTGTGCGAGGCTTTCGCTGGGGATTGCTTATCGATTCAATAGGAGAGCGGTTCAAGACGGTCAATGTAGTCTATGCCGTGCTGGGCAATTATGCCATCAACTATATTCTTCCCCGCGTAGGCGAGGTATGGCGTTGCGGCGTTATTACAAAATATGAAAAAATACCTTTTACCAAACTGATCGGTACGCTTTTGATAGACCGTATGGCCGATACCTTTATAGTAGGCCTCCTTACCTGTTTTATTTTTACGTTCAATATCTCCTTCTTTCATCGTTTCTTTGACCGGAATCCCGAATTGCTGGAAGGTTTCCGCCAAAATTTCAGCTTGCTTTGGATTCTTGCAGGCGTCGTTATCCTGGTTGCCGCCGGTTGGTTTACATTCTCCTGCTTCGGGCATCTTACCCCGGTACAAAAAGCAAAAGAAATGTTGCGCAATATCTGGGAAGGAATGAAAAGCGTTTGGGTGCTGAAAAAAAAGATTCGTTTCATCATTCAAACGCTCTTGATTTGGGGCGGTTATTTCCTGTTCTTCTATATTACCTTTTATGCCTTTGACTTCACGCGGCACCTGGGCGTAAGGATTGGTTTAATTGCCTTTACCATGAGTAGTATCGCCGTAGCCGTTCCCATACAGGGCGGGATTGGCCCCTGGCATTTTATGGTAATCTCCACCCTGGTGATTTTTGGCGTAAACGAAAACGACGCTGCCGCCGCCGCCCTTGTCGTACACACCATTCAAACCGTCTGGACGGCTCTCTGCGGGCTTTTTGCCATCATCGCATTGCCGATTGTTAACAAAGAAAAAGCAATAAACATTCATTCTACCGTAACCCATTAAAAAAGCAAAAAAGACGCTGTCATAATTGAAAACGCAGCGGCTTGTTGACAAAAGAGGTTGAAAAGTTGAAAGTTGAAAGCGAGACCGTAGACAAACAATCCCAAACCCTGCTCCCCATCCATTCCGGTAAATCGACGGAAATAACGCTTTTAAGAAACAAATCTTACTCCGTTAAACAGTATGAAATAGCCGGTTTGTTTTGTTGCCCGACGTATATGAAAGAATTAAGAACATCTGATAGAATGTCCGGGTACTAATATGGTTGTTTTAGTAAGATTATTCAATTCGCAAAGACGGTTCACGGTAGTGCCGTATTTCTTGGCTATATCGCCTAATGAGTCGCCTGATTGAACACGATAATATTTAAGAGGATTATCCGCCTTTTTGATAGTTGTCGTTGCTGTTTTGTTTGAAGCTGCACTGCTGCCGCTGCACCGAAGCGATTGACCGACACGCAGGGTAGATGTTGATTTTAATCCGTTCAATTGGCATAGTTCGTTTACGGTAGTACTGTATTTACGCGCTATGGCGCCAAGCGTATCGCCTGATTTCACCCGGTGATAAACCAGTTGGTTTGTTGAAGATGTATAGATATTAGCGCTCCGTCCTTTGGTTTTTACATTACGGAAAACATATAAATCTTTGTGCGGGGTACCATTCTCAAAATCAATAATTTCAGCCGGGTCGATAGCCTGTCCTAAAAAGCGTGTTTCAAAGTGCAAATGAGGGCCTGTAGAACGTCCCGTATTACCGCCTAAAGCAATCGGATCGCCTGCGCGGACAATAGCGTTTATATCAACCAGAAATCCGGATAAATGTCCATAGACTGTCTCCAACCCGTTTGGGTGGCGAACAACCAAGTAATATCCATATCCGCGGCGTTCAAAATTACGAATACGTACTTTTCCTGAAAAGGCGGAGCGAATGGTATCCCCTACCTGTACTTTTAAATCGATACCCTGATGCATACGGCGTCTGCGAGGGCCATATTTGGAAGTTACCCGCAACTCGGTATCAATTGGAATGGCAAAAGACGAACAGTCTATTTCGCAGGAATCAGGAAACATAATGTCGCTATTATCCGCCTTGAAAGGGTCTACCCAGCGAGTATCCCAGTTAGAACCATACAATTCATCGGCGGGGAAAAGCAAATCTTCCTGTTCTTCGAGGAATATTTCTTCCAGCGTAGCTATTTTTTCTGTGGTAATATCTGTTTTTATAACCCGATCGGCCATTAACTCAGAAACCCGTTCGTCCATAGATTTTGTTCTACCTGCATTTTTGTTATCATCTTGTCCTGTAACAGTTACTGAAAAGAACAATGTAGCAAAGCTTGTTAAAAATATTAGTCGTAATTTCATCGTTTCTTTTAAATGTCCGACAAATATCACAAAAAACATTTAAGATCCAAAGAAATTCGCGCGATTTTATTATAAATTAGCGATTAGGCGCTGTTTGAACATAAACCATTCCAATTTATTGAAGATGTTTTTTGTCGGACAAAGCCTGAAAATGCGCGCATACCGGGGTATATACGTATTTTCAGGCTGAAGGATGGCGGAAAACGGCGCCATAAATGGATGGTTTTCGAACGGCGCCTTAGCTAATCATACCCCAATTTATTTTCCGGGAAAAGAGCGTTTGGATATACTCTTTTAAAGATTGATGCAAGGGTAAAGACAGGTTTGGATCTTCGTTTAAAAGCTGTTGCGCCATGTCGCGGGCATATTGAAGAATTTGTCCGTCGGACGCCAGGTTGGCTATTTTCAAGTCAATCCCCATCCCGCTCTGCCGCGTTCCTTCCAAATCGCCATGTCCGCGCAGGCGGAGGTCTGCTTCGGCTATTTCGAAACCATTATTTGTTTGAACCATAATTTCAAGGCGTTTACGGGTTTCGGCGCTTAGCTTATAAGACGAAACAAGTATACAATAGGATTGCTCCGCTCCTCTCCCTACGCGCCCCCGAAGCTGGTGAAGCTGGGATAAACCGAAGCGTTCGGCGCTTTCGATCACCATTACGGAAGCGTTCGGCACATTTACGCCCACTTCGATAACCGTAGTGGCCATTAATATTTGCGCTTCGCCGGAAATAAACTGCCGCATTTTTTCTTCTTTTTCCGATGCTTTCATGCGTCCATGTACCATACAGACATTGTATTCGGGGAAAACGTCTTTAAAAACCTCAAATCCGTCTTCCAGATTTTTATAATCAAGTTTTTCGCTTCCTTCAATCAATGGATAAACAACATAAACCTGGCGGCCCAAAAGGATCTCTTTTTTCAAAAACGCATAAAGCTCTTTTTTCTTATTATCATATCTGTGGAGCGTAAAGATTTGTTTTCTTCCGGGAGGAAGCCGGTCGATAACAGACACATCCAAATCGCCATATAATGTCATGGCCAAGGTGCGGGGTATGGGAGTAGCCGTCATCACCAATACATGAGGGATTGTTGTATTTTTCTTCCACAGTTGAGATCGCTGCTCTACGCCAAAGCGATGCTGTTCGTCGATAATAGCTAATCCGAGCGCTGAAAAGGTAACGGCGTCTTCTATCAATGCGTGCGTTCCGATTACAAGATCAATTTCGCCGGCGGCAATAGCCGGAAGTAATTTAGTTCGTTCTTTTTTCTTTGTCGATCCGGTAAGCAGCGCTACCCTGATATTCATGTCGCCCAAAAACTTCACGACCGTTACATAATGTTGATTGGCAAGAATCTCGGTCGGCGCCATCATGCAAGCCTGATATTTATTATCAATAGCTAATAGCATAGACAGCAGCGCCACTAATGTTTTACCGCTTCCCACATCTCCCTGCAACAAGCGGTTCATTTGTCGCCCGCTTCCCATATCGGCGCGTATTTCACGTATCACGCGTTTTTGCGCGTCGGTTAATTCAAAGGGAAGATGATCTCTGTAAAAAGTATGAAACGCATCGCCTACTGTGGAAAAGACGAAACCTTTCAGCTTTTGTTTGCGATAGCTTGCCGTCTGTAAAATATGGAGTTGGATGAAAAAAAGTTCTTCAAACTTCAAACGGAGCTGCGCTTTCTTTAGTTTATCTGTCGATTCGGGGAAATGAATATTCTTTATAGCTTCGGTTCGGGAAAGAAGTTTTGTTTTTTTCAACACATCGGAAGAAAGCGTTTCAGGGAGTTCCCATTTCAATAGATTCAATAACGTATATTGAAGGTTTTGGATCGCCCGCGAATTAAGAAAAGTTTTTTTCATCTTTTCGGTTGTGTTATAATAAGGCGTTAAGCCGGCGGCTACTTGTCCGGCTTGTTCTACCGGGTCGATATCCGGGTGGACAATCGTATAAACCTGCCCGAATTTCGTCGGTTTTCCGAATATAATATATTCTTTACCGACGCTGAATTTCTCTTTCACATAATTTATGCCTTGAAACCAAACCAGTTCAATAACTCCCGTACCATCGTTAAAACGAGCGATCAATCTTTTTGAACGCCCTTCGCCCATCGTTTCAAATGATAAGATATGTCCTTTCAACTGAATATAAGGCATATTGTCGTTTACCTCGACAACTTTATAGAAACGGCTTCTGTCAATATATTTATAAGGAAAATAATTCAGCAAATCTTCAAAGGAAGAAATATCAGCCTCCTTCTTTAATACTTCTGCCTTTTTAACGCCTACTCCGGTAAGGTAAGCGATCGAACGTTTACCGAGGTCTGGCATGAGCTATTTGGCTTGGTTTTGAATATACGCTTCCGCTACCCATAAATCAAAAGGGGTAGTCAGTTTAATATTCTCCCGGTTGCCGGGCGCTAAAGCAATCGAAAATCCTTTTGCTTCAACAACGGAAGCATCATCTGTAAAACCGGGCGTATAAGCTTGCCCGTATGCATCAAGCAGCCAGTCGCTTCTAAACACCTGCGGCGTTTGCACAGCCACAAAACGCTGTCTGTCTACCGCGCGAGACAAGCCCGGTTCATACTTCTCCCGGATAGAATCTGCAAAGGGAACCACCGGGATAACAGCGCCGCTTCTTTCCGCCTCTGTAAAACAATTCTCTATCACCTCTGCCGACACAAAAGGCCGAACGCCGTCATGCACAGCCACCAATCCCGGCTCGCTCACCAATGATAATCCATGCTGCACCGAATGAAAGCGAGTTTCTCCGCCATTTGCAAGTTTGTGAGGTATCCGGCAATTCAATTCGTTGCATAACATATTCCAATAAGGTTGATGCGTTCCGGGTAAAACCAGAATAATCTCTGCCGACGTATCCCACCTGTAAAAACATTCCAATGTATGCATTAACACAGGACGTCCCTTCAAAGGCATAAATTGTTTAGGCAATTCATTGCCCATCCTCAATCCTTTGCCGCCGGCTACTATCAGCGCATACCGTTTCATCAGTCAAGTTCTTCCAGTACCTTCTTTACTTCCTCATCCACTTTGTAAAGTTTTTCTTTACAAAGTTTTATCAGGCGGGTAGCTTCTTTTACTTTATCGGAGAGGATATCTACGTCTAATTCGTCTTTTTCAATATCCGCTACAATTTCACGGAGCGTTTCTATTGCTTCTTTATATGTTTCCTTTTTATCCGACATATTATAATACCTTACTTTTTACTTCGCCATCAACAAAACGGGTAACCAATTCATCGCCCTGCTTAAACGAGGTAGCCCGTTTCATTATTTTACCATCTTTAAGCGTTAAACTGTACCCTCGTTTCATTATATATTCGGGCGACGCCATCGTTATATATTGCTCTGTTAACTGTATGTATCGATTGGCGTCCATTACTTTTTCCGTAATAGCGCGTTTCAGCCGGTTCGTACGATCCGCCAATAGCGTATTATGCCTGTTGATTAAATGGGTAGCGATTACAGGCAGCTTACCAACCAACAAATGCAGTTGCGAACGGCTACGCTCGACGCCGTTTAAAGAAAGCGATACGACGGCTTGTTGTAATCGGCTTACTTCTTCCGCCGCCCAATCCATCCGTCCTATAAGAAACTCGGCAACGGCAGTAGGCGTCTTCATACGCGTATGAGCAACTAAATCAAGAACAGTATCATCTCTTTCATGCCCGATCCCTGTTATAACCGGAAGAGGGAATTGCGCACAATTCGCCGCCAGTAAATAGGAATCAAAACTATTTAAATCGGAGGTAGCGCCTCCTCCACGTATAATAACTACGGCGTCAAAACAATCGATATGTTGATAAATCCGGTCTAGCGAGGCAATAATAGAAGCCTCCGTTTTTTCGCCTTGCATAGTGGCCGGAAATAATTTGAGATAAAAGGGATAAGCATTTTTATTTCCGTCCAACTGGTTGACGAAGTCTTCATATCCGGCAGCCGTTGGCGAAGTAATCACGGCAATACGCGTAGGGAGAACCGGTAGTTCCAGTTCTTTATTTAAATTAAAAACGCCCTCCTGCTGTAACCGGCGGATAATTTCCATACGTCTGCGAAGCATATCGCCCGCCGTATAAGCCGGATCAATATCCAGCACATTGAGGCTATATCCGTAAAGTTCATGAAATTCGACGGTAACATTCACTAAAACTTTCAGCCCTGAAGCAAATGATTGGCCGGTTTCCTGTTCAAAATACGGTTTAATCATCCAAAATGTTTTGGCCCAGATAGCGCCCCGCGCTTTGGCAATCGTCTGTCCGGCGTCCGTGCTTTTTTCTATAAATTCCAGATAACAATGCCCCGAAACATTCGTCCGCACATCGCTCATCTCGGCTCTTACCCAATAAGCGTCGGCAAAAGACTGATTTATTTTCTCTTTTATCCGCCTATTAAGCTCAAACAGGGAAATTTCTTCTTTATTTACAGAATTACTATTCGTTTCGGACATTTCGTTTTTCTGTATTTAACGCTTTATACATATCCGGAATACCATATCCCATTTCAATATCGGGCTGTTTATATTGGGAAGATACATGTTGCATCAACCCGATTATTTCTTTGTTACTAAGCCAGGGGAGCGCTTGCCAAAGACAAATTCCCAAACCGGCCAATATGGGCGTTGCGAACGATGTGCCATTCCCGAAACGAACATTTCCGCTACAATCCATTACGGTTACGCCGGTTCCCAAGGCAACCGCATCCGGTTTAACGCGCCCGTCGGCGGTAAATCCGACAGAACTAAAAGAACTCCTCTCTTTTTCACTTGTAATAGCTCCTACCGTAAACACATTTTCCGCATCAGACGGAAACGTTATTTTCCCCCAATTTCCGCCGCCTTCATTTCCGCCGCTGATAAACAGCAGGATTCCTTTTTCCGCCGCCATTTCCGCCGCGCGAGTAATAAACGCCGTTTTACCGTCAAGTAATGACTGGTTATAATTTAACGCTTCATCATCAAACGTAAAATAACCTAACGACGAAGAAATCACTTTTACGCCCACGCTATCGGCAAATTCTGCGGCAGCAGTCCAATAATCTTCTTCAATCGGATATTCGGAACGTCCGTCTTCGCTTTTTATCAACCAATAAGAAGCTTCCGGAGCTGTTCCCACCATAATTCCCGGTATATTCGCAGCAAGGCATGAAAAGACTTTGGTTCCATGTCCATCATCATTATAAACGCTTTCTCCCGGATTCACGATATTACGCGTGCCTGTAATATTCGCCGCCGTAAATGCAGACATCCTGTCTACATTCATAAAACCGGCGTCAATAACAGCCACCTGCATCCCTTTCCCCCGGTATCCTTCTTCATGCAGTTTAATGCCGTTGAACATTTTTATTTGCTTCTCCGCGTATCCGTACCACGGTTTTAAAACATCGTCGGAGGGATATAAACGAGCTGTATCGCGCACATCTTTTATCGGAAGATCTTTTCGTCCCTTCCATACCCATTTGGCAGAATCAACGATAGGCAACTCCTGTAATCGTTCTACCATAGCGCTGTCTTCCGTCATGACGACAACCGTTGAGAACCAACGGCTTTGCACAACCGGTTCGCCGCCAGTAGAAGCTAATATCTCCAGATAGGAAGATGAAATAGGGAGGTCTGATTTGTCAACAAATTTTCCTTCTCTCAAACGCCTGTCGATAGCGGCTTCAGATAAAAAGAATTCCGGTTGATCAATCGTATAGCCTGAATTTCCTTTATCTTTTAAATACACGCGAAAAGCGTAGCTTTCCCCACAGAGTGTTTCAAAAGAAAGAACCAACCAAACAAACAAAAAACAGAGACGTAGATACAACATATCGATAGGTTATTCCACTGAGTCGAAAATAGGGATTTCACGTTTCACGCTTTGGCGTAATGAAATCAATGTTTCGGTAGCCGTTACGCCTGATATTTCCTGGATACGCGAATTTAACAATTCCATTAAATGCTCATTATCCGTAGCATACAATTTAATCAGCATGGTATAAGGGCCTGTAGTAAAATGACATTCCACTACTTCCGGAATTTTCTCAAATTCAGGCACAACATCTTTATACATAGAACCTCTTTCCAGTTTCACCCCGATATAAGTACAGGTATTAAATCCCAAGCTTTTCGGATTGATCTGGTATCCCGATCCGGTAATTACATGCATATCAGTCATCCGTTGAACCCGTTGATGAATCGCTGCGCGTGATACGCCGCACTCTTCAGCGACGTCTTTGAAAGGAATACGTGCATTTTTAGAGATAATATTCAAAATCTGCCTGTCTAATTTATCTATTTTTTCCATTTTTGTAGCATTGTTGTTTATATCAGATTTTTTATAGTTATCAAAAGTATGTATTAATTTTGAATCACGTATCATATTGAAAGAAAAAAGTCTATAATAAACAAAAAAGGTGAGGGAAACAGCGCTTTTTAGCATGTTTCCCCCACATTGTATAGCTTTTTGCAAGTTTCCCTGCTTACTTAACGATATCCAGCAATTCTACTTCAAATTTCAATGTGCTGCCCGGTTTAATATCCTGTCCGGCTGCTCTGTCGCCATAAGCAAGGTCAGACGGAATCCAAAAAATATATTTAGAACCTACCGGCATAATTTGAATACCTTCCGTCCAACCCCTGATGACGCTATTTAAAGCAAATTCGGCAGGTTCGCCGCGATCGTACGAGCTATCGAACGTTGTTCCGTCAAGTAATGTTCCGGTATAATGAACTTTCACGCGGTCTTCTGCCGTTGGTTTTTCTCCGTCGCCTTCGGTAATTACCTGATATTGCAAACCGCTTTCGGTAGTAATAATACCGGCTTTCGTTTTATTGTTTTCAAGAAACTTATCTCCTTCGGCTTTAATATCGCCCAATTCTTCTGCTTGCACGCGCATAAAATAAGACTGTATAAAGTTCTGAGCGTCGGCGGTTGTCATTTTATAACTGGCGGTATCGCTCTTCATACCCTGCTCCATTCCGGCCAATAGCAGGTCGATATCAATCGGTTTTCCCGGAAACGTTTTCAAGTTGGCGGCAAATCCTTCTCCATTAGCCAAACCCAATGCATAACTGGCGCTATCTGTCGCCGTTTTCAGGTTTACGCTTTTTTTAGAATCGCAAGACGTTGCAGAAACGCCCGCTGCTACAATAGCAGCAACAACAAATACACTAATTCTTTTCATTGTTCTTTTATTCATTAATTATTTTACTATATCCAGTAATTCTACATCAAAAATCAAGGCGCTGTCGGGTTCGATACTCTCTCCCGCTCCCCTTTCGCCATAGGCCAGATCAGATGGAATGAAAAGCCTCCACTTAGAGCCTGTTTCCATCAATTGCAAAGCCTCTACCCAGCCGGGTATCACCTGCGAAACGCCAAACACGGCAGGTTCGCCCCGTTGTACGGAACTGTCAAATACGGTTCCGTTAATCAAAGTTCCGTGATAATGGCATTTTACATTATCGGAAGCCTTCGGTTTCGCTCCGGTTCCTTTCTTTAGCGTTTCATACTGCAAACCGCTCGGCAGTTCTACCACGCCTGCTTTATTTTTATTGATACGCAGAAATTCTTCCCCGGCTTTCTTATTTAGTCCCGATTTTTCTTTCTGAAGTTTCACAAAATAATCATTGATAATCTGTTTTGCTTCTTCATAACTAATATCCGGCTCTTTATCGTACAAGACGTCCATCATGCCTTTACTAAAATCTTCCATCCGGATATCTTTAATACCTGAATGCTGAAAATTATTCCCTATACTTAATCCCAATGCATAACTTACTTTATCCATTCCTTTTCTTTTTCGCCTATTTATGAGGCACAAAAGTAATGCTTTTACGAATATAATAGATATTATTTATTCTTTTTTGTTTATTTTTCAGAATGAATCGGGCTGGATTGAAAAGAAAATTAGGTTAGTTTTGTAGAAACTGTTTAGTATAAATTGATATATGAAAAAATTAGTCATACTTAGCGGCGCAGGGATGAGCGCCGAAAGCGGCGTTTCTACTTTCAGGGATTCTGGAGGCCTTTGGGAAAAACACAGGGTAGAAGATGTGGCTACGCCCGAAGCTTTTGAGCGGACGCCGGAAATGGTACTTAACTTCTATAATCAACGAAGGCGGCAATTGTTGGAATGTAAGCCTAACGAAGGGCATTATGGATTAGCGGCTCTGGAAAAAGAGTTCGATGTAGATATTATTACGCAAAATGTAGATGATTTGCATGAGCGGGCAGGAAGCGCGAACGTTCTTCATCTGCATGGCGAGTTGATGAAAGTCTGCCCGGTAAACGACGTAAATACAACCTATAATATTCCTCCGGATAATCCCGATATTAATTGGGGCGATACAGACGCTTCCGGCAATCAGCTTCGTCCGTTTATCGTTTGGTTCGGAGAAGCCGTACCAATGATAGAGCCGGCTATTAAGATTGTAGAGCAGTCTGATATTTTAGTAATTATAGGTACTTCGCTCAATGTATATCCGGCGGCGGGATTGCTTAATTATGCCCGGAAAGGGCGCCCGGTTTTCCTTATCGACCCGAAAGAGGTAAATACGTACCGGAACGATATTCATTTCATCAAAGCGGGAGCGTCGGAAGGCGTAAAACAATTAAGCGAACTCTTACAAAGACTTTGATAAAAAATCATTTACTTTGCAACCTCTAAAGTCGCAAAGATAAATATATTATGTTAATATGGCACAAGAAGATGTTTTTAAGAAAATTATTTCGCACTGTAAAGAATATGGATTTGTATTCCCTTCGTCGGAAATTTACGACGGGTTAAGCGCAGTGTATGATTACGGCCAATACGGGGTAGAACTGAAAAACAACATCAAAAAATATTGGTGGGATAGTATGACCTTGCTCCA
The DNA here is from genome assembly GCA_031267775.1 of Tannerellaceae bacterium. GTDB lineage: Bacteria > Bacteroidota > Bacteroidia > Bacteroidales > Tannerellaceae > DFXE01. Next base: position 127 of record JAIRYL010000084.1, on the reverse strand, counting down.
TGATAACGTAGTAGGTATCGATTCCGCCATTTTTATGCATCCTACTATCTGGAAAGCTTCCGGCCACGTAGACGCGTTCAATGACCCGTTGATTGATAATAAAGACTCGAAAAAACGTTACAGGGCA
>JAIRYL010000141.1 GCA_031267775.1 Tannerellaceae bacterium | reverse complement strand
TGGTCGTGCATCATGTAAGACAGCAATGGAAGGATGCCTGTTTGTAAGTATGCTGGATGCGCACAGGAATGGGGTAAAGTAAACGTTATACTCGGAGATATTTATCGTTTTCCTGATGTATGAGCGTCTGATCATGGCTAATATATATGACCTTAGAAATTTAAACGGCAAGTACCGCAACCATCTCTTTGTTGGTACGCTAAAACAACGTACCTGATCAAAATCTCTTTCTAATGAGGGTATGAACCATTTTTCGGCTATAAAAGAAAATTTCATACGAGGTATGATCGTAAGCTCTTTTATTAACTCAAGCGCATATGTCGAAACACTTGCAGTCACAAACTTTTGATCAATAAATGATAAATCAACTAAAATATTTATGGGTACTTTACCAATATTATTATCCATAACATATTCAATTGATATTACTGCATTTTCCATTTAATAAAACTCTTTATTCCATCTGTTAATTCAACTGAAGGAGAATAACCAAAATCTTTTTCCAATATACTTATATCTGCATATGTTTGGTAAACATCTCCTTGTTGCATCGGAAGCATACGCAAATCAGCCTTTTTGCCTATTGCTTCTTCAAGTATATGAACGAAACGTATCAATTGTACCGGATTTGAACATCCGATATTGTAAATTGCATGAGGCGGGGTTTTATCGGGCGCTTTTGATACCACACGAATAATACCTTCGGTGATATCATCAATGTAGGTAAAATCACGTCTTAGATCGCCATTATTAAAAATATTGATAGGGATACCTTTCATAATGGCTTCGGCAAATAGCGCCGGAGCCATATCTGGACGTCCATACGGGCCATAAACGGTGAAGAATCGAAGCCCTGTTGCGGGAATATTGTATAGATGACTGTACGCATATGCCATAAGTTCATTAGATTTCTTTGTAGCAGCATAGAGAGAAACGGGAGTATCCGTTTTGTCGTCTTCCGAAAAAGGGACTTTTGTACTATTACCATAAACCGAACTAGAACTGGCATATACCAAATGCTTCACGGGATAATGTCGGCAACCCTCTAATATATTCAGGAAGCCTGCAATGTTACTCTGAATATACGCATTCGGATTTTCCAACGAATAGCGTACTCCTGCCTGAGCAGCCAGATTCACTACAATATTGGGCTTAAATTCGTGGAAAAGATTACTTATGTTTTCTTTATCTGTCAAATCCAACTTTATAAATCTGTAATTCGGACAAGTCCGACTCATTACCGGAATTAATTCTTGTATATCACCTTGCCTTATTCCAGTGCCTTTAAGCCTCGCATATTTAAGATTCTGATCGTAATAGTTATTGATATTATCCAATCCTATTATATCATTCTCATGATCCTGTACCAATCGCTTAACGAGATGATAGCCTATAAATCCAGCCGTTCCGGTAACTAAAATTTTCATTTATGAATCTGATTTATGTGCCCTCTCTCCTCTACAAAGCCTTCACACAGTAAATAAGTTTACTGTTAACCTTCACTCCCTTGAATGTTTCATGGGCTACGGCAAGGATGGTGGCGTCGAACGTTTCTGCGGGCATCGCGGTCAGGATGTCGAGGTCGTATTCGCGTTTTACCTCCTCGGGATCGGCCCAGGGGTCGTAGATAGCGACATTTGTATCATATGCCCGCAACTCCTTGACAACATCTACCACTTTGGTATTGCGAACATCCGGACAGTTTTCCTTAAACGTAAAACCCAAAACCAATACATTGGAATCTACAACTTCTATCTATTCCTTTAGCATTATCTTGATAATCTCGCTTGCAACGTATCCGCCCCTGCTGACATTCATGCGGCGGCCGGCCAGGATTATTTCGGGGTGATAGCCGTATTCCTGCGCTTTCTGGGCAAGGTAATAGGGGTCGACTCCGATACAGTGTCCGCCTACCAGTCCGGGCTTGAAAGGAAGAAAGTTCCATTTTGTTCCGGCAGCTTCCAGTACTGCGTTTGTGTCGATATTCATTCTGTCGAATATTTTCTTTAATTCGTTTACAAAGGCAATATTTATGTCCCGTTGCGAATTTTCAATCACTTTGGCCGCTTCCGCTACGCGGATGTTTGGCGCCAGATGTGTTCCTGCCGGAATTACGGAAGCGTACAGGCTGTTTACCTTTTCCCCCGTTTCAGGAGTGGAACCGGACGTTACTTTTTTTATTTTCTCAACCGTATGCTCCTTGTCGCCCGGATTGATTCTTTCGGGAGAATATCCTGCAAAGAAGTCGACGTTGAACGTTAGACCGGACGTCTTTTCTATCACGGGTATACAGTCTTCTTCCGTTGCACCGGGGTAAACGGTGGATTCGTAAACTACAATATCCCCCCGGCTTATTGCCCTGCCTACCGTTTCGCTGGCTTTACGGAGGGGCGTCAGATCCGGCCTGTTGTTTTTGTCTACGGGGGTCGGTACGGTTACTATGTAATAGTTGCACTCCCTGATATCGTCTGTATTACCGGAGCAAAACAGGCCGTTACAGTTGTTGTTTTCTTTTTTCAGCGCCGCTGTAAGGATACCGGCGTCCACCTCTAATGTGCGATCTGTCCCGGACGATAATTCGGCAATCCGGGTCTGATTGATATCAAAACCAACAACAGGGTATTTTGTGGCAAACAGCCTGGCTAACGGCAAGCCTACATATCCCAGGCCGATAATAGCGATTTTTACGTTCATTTATTTATGATTATTCCAATACCAGTCTACGGC
>JAIRYL010000029.1 GCA_031267775.1 Tannerellaceae bacterium | reverse complement strand
CCCGGCCCAATTAAATTAAGAATGAAGAATTAAGAATGAAGAATTAGCAAATGTATCAGGCGCTTCTTGCCTGGGTAGAATGCTTGCCGTGCCTTTTTTTGGTTCGATTTATTTTAATTTTTAATTTTTAATTCTTCATTCAGTAGGCGCTTCTTGCCTGGGTAGAATGCTTGCCGTGCCTTTTTTTGGTTCGATTTATTTTAATTCTTCATTTTTAATTTTTAATTTTTAATTCTTCATTCCCCTTGCGGGGGACGCGCCCAAATGAATGGGGCTTTTTAGATGCGTTTGCCCTGGGTATGATACTTTTTTGCTTACGGCAATTGCCGGCAATACAAACAAGATATATCAACAGTATTGCCGACGCATGCCGGCAAACAAAGGCTTGTCAGTCAAGTCAGTCTTTTCCTTTCCTCTTTCCTTTGATCCGCTTTTCCACCTCTTCCTTTCTCCGCATTACGTTGAAAGATACAATTTCGGCTACCAGCTCAAGAGGCGTCGGTTTATCTATCGGAAACCGTATCGCTCCCTTCGACGTTTTGAAAGCGCTCAGCCTGTCTTTAAACGCCTCCACAGCCTCCGCGCCGGGATACAAACCGATATGCCTCTTATTTCCGGCAAAATGTACCAGATTTCCCTCCAGGGCAAACGTAGCCATCCCCCAACTGATTTTTTCCTTCGCTTCGGGAGCCGCTTCGCGGATCGTTTTACGTAACTGTTGCATCAACTCCTGCATATTATCAGGAAATCCGGCAATATATTCGTCGATGTTTTGCGGCATAGATTCTGTATTCATAGGATTAGCATTCTTATTTTTCAGCATCAAAACTACAATAATATTCCCATTATCCTGCATCCATTATGCGCAAAGAAGCGCAAAGTGTGCATAATTAAGCCGAAAGTTCTTTTACTTTTAGAATGTTTGATTACTTTTGCAGCGCGAGATTAATCAGATATAGATCATAATTCCGAACTAAATTATTTCCAATATCACTAATAGTTATGAGTTTTAAAATTATTGTATTAGCAAAACAGGTTCCGGATACGCGTAACGTGGGAAAAGACGCCATGAAGGCCGACGGTACGGTAAACCGCGCCGCTCTTCCCGCTATCTTCAACCCGGAAGACCTGAATGCGCTGGAACAGGCGCTACGCCTGAAAGACGCATACCCCGGAACAACAGTCACGCTGCTGACCATGGGGCCCAAACGCGCAGCCGAAATCATCCGCGAAGGATTATACCGGGGAGCAGACGGCGGGTATTTGTTAACAGACCGCGCTTTTGCTGGCGCCGACACGCTGGCCACCTCCTACGCCATCGCCATGGCTATCCGTAAAATGAAAGATTACCACCTGATTATTTGCGGACGCCAGGCCATCGACGGCGATACGGCTCAGGTAGGCCCGCAGGTAGCAGAAAAATTAGGCCTGAGCCAGATTACGTATGCCGAAGAAATCCGGCAAATCAAGGATGGTAAAATTACCGTTAAACGCCGCCTCGAAAGGGGCGTAGAAACAGTAGAAGCCAAACTCCCAACCGTTATCACCGTCAACGGAAGCGCGCCCGAATGTCGCCCCCGCAACGCCAAATACATACAGAAATATAAACACGCAAAAACTATCACCGAAAAGCAAGACGCTGCAATCGATTATACCGATCTGTTCAGTAATCGTCCCTACCTCGACCTTCAGGAGTGGAGCGTAGCCGACGTCAGCGCCGACGCCGCGCAATGCGGCCTGTCAGGTTCGCCTACCAAAGTGAAGAAAATAGAAAACGTCGTATTCCAGGCCAAAGAAAGCAAAACGCTGGAGCCGACAGACTATAATATAGACGAACTGATGAAAGAATTAATAGTAAATCATACCATAGGATAATCAAGAGAAATATGAACAATTTATATGTATACTGCGAAATAGAAGACGGCGTCGTAGCAGATGTAAGTCTTGAACTGCTTACCAAAGGACGTTCATTGGCTTCCACTCTTGGCTGTAAGGTAGAGGCCGTAGCTATCGGGCATAAATTAGACGGCATAGCCCGGCAGGTATTTCCTTACGGAGCAGACGTACTTCATTTATTCGACGACGCTCGTTTATACCCGTATACCTCGCTCCCCCATACCTCCATACTGGTAAAGCTGTTTGAAGAAGAAAAACCTCAAATTGCGCTGATGGGCGCCACCAGTATTGGCCGAGACCTTGGCCCCCGCGTATCGTCGGCATTGGGAAGCGGCCTGACCGCCGACTGTACTTCCCTCGAAATAGGCAATCACGAAGAGAAAAAAGAAAACAAAACATACAAAAATCTTTTATATCAAATCCGTCCGGCCTTTGGCGGAAATATCGTAGCTACGATTATTAATCCGGAATGTCGTCCGCAGATGGCCACCGTCCGCGAAGGAGTCATGAAAAAGGAAATTTCAAATGCCGGCTCAAATGGGGAAATTAAAAAGTACGACGTAACTAAATATGTAAGCGATACCGACTTTGCAGTCAGCGTAATCGATCGCCAAATAGAAAAGAGTAAAACCAATATCAAAAGCGCTCCCATTATTGTATCCGGAGGATATGGAGTAGGCTCAAAAGAAAACTTCCGGTTACTTCACGATCTGGCAGCCGTTATTGGCGGCGAAGTAGGCGGTTCGCGCGCAGCGGTCGACGCCGGTTTCACAGAACATGAGCGTCAAATCGGACAAACAGGCGTAACGGTTCGTCCCAAACTCTACATAGCCTGCGGTATTTCAGGCCAAATCCAGCACATTGCCGGAATGCAGGAAAGTTCAATCATTATCTCGGTAAATAACGACCCGAACGCTCCTGTTAACGCCATTGCCGATTATGTAATCACCGGCACGGTAGAAGAAGTAATTCCTAAAATGATTAAATACTACAAGAAAAATACAAAATAAAATGGCCAATTATTTTTTAGATACGCCCGGATTAAAGCATCACTTGCATCATCCGCTGATGAAGCGTATTGTCGATCTGAAAGAACGCAATTATGCAGACAGGGACGCTTTCGATTATGCTCCTTACGACTATGAAGATGCAATAGACAGTTATGAAAAAGTACTGGAAATTGTGGGTGAAATATGCGATGAAATCATCGCGCCGAATGCCGAGGGAGTAGACCATGAAGGTCCAACCGTAAAAAACGGACGGGTTACCTATGCGTCGGGAACACAACAAAATCTGGACGCCGTACGCAAAGCAGGCTTAATGGGTATTGCCATGCCGCGTCGTTATGGCGGTTTGAATTTCCCAATCACTCCCTATATCATGGCTGCCGATATGGTATCGCGCGCCGACGCCGGTTTTGAAAATCTTTGGGGATTGCAAGACTGCGTAGAAACATTATATGAATTTGGTAATGAAGACCAACGTCAGCGTTATATTCCGCGCGTATGCGCAGGTGAAACGATGTCGATGGACTTAACGGAGCCAGACGCCGGTTCGGACTTACAGTCTGTAATGCTGAAAGCCGCTTATAGCGAAAAAGATAACTGTTGGTATTTGAATGGCGTTAAGCGCTTTATTACAAATGGCGATTCGGATATTCACCTGGTACTCGCCCGCTCGGAAGAAGGAACAAGAGACGGACGCGGCCTTTCTATGTTTATCTATGATAAGAAAAACGGAGGCGTAGACGTCCGCCGTATCGAAAATAAAATGGGTATCAAAGGCTCTCCTACTTGCGAACTGATATTCAAAAATGCGAAAGCCGAACTTTGCGGAGAACGTAAATTAGGGCTTATCAAATATGTAATGGCGCTGATGAATGGCGCCCGTTTGGGCATTATGGCGCAGGCTGTCGGTTTATGCGAAGCTGCATACCGTGAAGGATATGCATACGCATTGGAACGCAAACAATTCGGTAAAGCGATTATTGAATTTCCGGCTATTTATGAAATGGTAGCCCTTATGCGCGCCAAAACAGACGCTTCACGCGCGACGCTATACGAAACTTCCCGCTTCGTAGACATTTACAAAGCGCTTGACGATATCGGTAGAGAACGCAAGCTGGAACCGGAAGAACGTCTGGAAATGAAGAAGTACAGTAAACTGGCTGATGCTTTTACTCCGCTGGGCAAAGGTATGACTACCGAATATGCGAATCAAAATGCGTACGACGCCATCCAGATACATGGCGGTTCCGGATTTATGAAAGATTACGCTTGCGAACGTATATATCGCGACGCCCGCATTACAAATATATACGAAGGAACTACCCAGTTGCAGGTAGTGGCAGCTATTCGCCACGTCACAACAGGTACTTATCTCAGCCGGATACGTGAATATGAAGCGCTGGCATACAAACCGGAATTAGAAGATCTTCGTCAGAAATTAATTGAAATGACGTCGAGATACGACGAAGCAGTCGGTTTAGTAATGGAACCAAAAGACAACGAGTACCTCGATTTCCATGCGCGCCGATTGGTAGAAGCCGCCGGTCATTGCATCATGGGTTACCTCTTGCTACAAGATGCTAATAAAGACGAAGAAAACTTCCGCCGTTCAGCCGAAGTATATATCAATTATGGACAAGCTGAGGTAAATAAGATCTTTTCTTATATCACATGTTTCGATCGCGAAGACATAGGTTACTTTAAAATGTAATAAAAAAGGAGGAAAGGAATAGAGATTTGCATCTTTTATTCCTTCCTCCCTTTTCTTTATTCTAAGGCTCTGTTCAAAATTCTCTTTTTTTGAAATAAAAGCAGATGATTGGGATTACATCATTTATTTCATTCTGACGCAAAAAAAATGAAGGCCGCTAGATTCACATCTCACGGCCTCCTACACTAACCCTTAACTTTAACCAATGAAAAACAATAATCTACAACTTTATCATGTTAATGAAGCTAATGCGGCTTTGTAATTTGGTTCTTTTGTTATTTCCGGAACAAGTTCCGTGTATATAATCTTTCCTGTTTCGTCAACGACTATCACTCCACGAGCCAATAAACCTTTTAGCGGACCATCTATAAGAAGCATTCCATAGTTATCTTCGAAAGTGGAATCACGAAACACAGATAATGGAATTACCTTATCAATACCTTCCGTCGTACAAAAACGTCCTTGAGCAAATGGTAAATCTTTGGATATAGCTAAAATCACTGTATTATGAAGAGACGCCGCTTCTTTATTGAAACGACGCACAGAGGCAGCGCATACAGCCGTATCTAAACTGGGGAAAATGTTTAGTATAACGCATTTACCTTTGAATGATGATAATGATAATTCTGATAAATCTCCTTTAACGCCTATAAAGTCCGGCGCAACAAAAGCAACCTTTGGCAAACTACCATTGGTATACACTTTATTCTTTTTGAAAGTTATTTCAGACATATAGTTTTTTTCTTTTCAATTACTTTATTATATCCTTCTAAGGCATCGCAAATATAATGCCCTTTTGTATACTAAACAAAAGAATCTTCAAAATGTTTTTCTTTTATCGCAGTTTTAACCTATTTTAATATATCAGAGGATTATTATAACTTTATCTTTGCCAAAAACAGATAAAAAGACATAAGCGAATTAAAAGGATTTATATATATAAAAGAAAAAAGCGTGGAAACATGAAGAAAAAGCAGATACCACATACTTATGTAATCATATTTTATATCATTCTTTTTTGCGCCCTGCTTACCTGGTTTATTTCCGGAGGGAGCTATGTGGAAAGCCTTCATGAAGAAGCAGGACATAAAACGGTTGTATACAAATCTGTTGAACGTGTTCCCCAAAGCTGGCAGATACTAAGCGTTTTCTACAAAGGATTTATCGAGCGGGCAGATATCATTGTATTTATTCTGATCATAGGAGGCGCTTTCTGGATTGTTAACGATAGTAAAGCCTTCGATATAGGTATCCTCGGTTTTTTGCGGAAAGCCCGTAAGATGGAAAATAATAAATTTCTTCGAAAAATGGGAGTAGAAAATTTTATCATTACCGCCATTATGCTACTGTTCAGTGTTTTTGGAGCAGTATTCGGCATGAGCGAAGAAACTATTGCGTTTTGTTTAGCGTTAGTCCCTATGGCAATTTCAATGGGATACGATTCGATTACAGGGGTATGTATGGTATTTGTTGCTGCCGGATTGGGATTTGCCGGCGCTATTCTGAATCCTTTTACAATCGGTATTGCACAGGGATTAGCTGGTATTCCGTTGTTTTCGGGGATCGAGTATCGCCTTTTTTGCTGGGTTGTTATCAATCTTGCGGGTTTTACCTGGATACTCAGGTATGCTATAAAAGTAAAGAAGAATCCCAAACTATCGCCTGTTTATAAAGAAGATCAGTATTGGCGTGATTTGCATGACAGCAATTCATTCGATATTAAATACCATACGCCGAAAGCTGCCTGGTGGAGTTTTGGGTTTATTGGGCTTGTTCTGATACTTTTTTCTATATATTATCCGTTTACTACCCTCAAAATAGGGAATGGTATTATCGATAGACTTCCCTTAGTTCCGATTCTTACCATTTTATTTATTTTCAGCTCTATTCCGGCTCTTCGGAAAACAGTTCACAATTATATACTTAATTTACTTTTCTTCAGCATATTTTTTCTTATTGTCGGGGTAATGGGATATGACTGGTATATAATGGAGATTGCCACTTTGTTCTTTGCTCTTGGTTTGGCAGCCGGAATAGCTAACGGACGTAATCCGAATGAAATAACCAAACTTTTTCTTGAAGGCTGTAAAGATATCATGAGCGCAGCTTTGGTTGTAGGATTGGCTGGAGGTATTATCGTTATTCTAAAAGATGGTATGATAATCGATACCATCCTTTACAACCTGGCCAAGGGAATGGAAGGACTCGGACAAGTGGCCACCGTAGGAATGATGTATGTTATCCAGACGCTACTTAACTTAGCGATTCCTTCCGGAAGCGCTAAAGCTGCTCTTACCATGCCTGTTATGGCTCCATTTTCCGAGCTTATCGGTCTGTCGAAACAAGCTACCGTTATGGCTTTTCAGTTTGGAGACGGTTTTACTAATTTGATTACGCCAACTTCGGGCGTATTAATCGCTGTATTAGGAGTAAGCCGTATCCCTTACGATATATGGTTTAAATGGATTTGGAAGTTTATTCTTTTACTTGTTATCCTGGGATTTCTATTACTGATACCTGCCGTTTTACTGCCGATGAACGGTTTCTAACGCAAATTGCGCAAAACCGCCCGTATTATTTTATTTCGGGCTTGACCGTTAAGGAGCCTCCCTCGTTATACTGTTGATTGTTGGGAAGTTTTTCCTTTCCTACCCCTTTTGTCATTAATGCTTTCAGTTCGTTCAGGTAATTTTGGTAAATATCGCGCGGTTTTACATGATGCTGCTTGCATAAAGAGGCGGCCATCCCTACTACTTCACCCATCATGCCGGTGGTGCGCATCACGCGGACGGTGCCTAATGCTACATGGGTAACGCTGATATTGCGTCCGGCCATAAACAGATTGCCTACATTCCTTGAATACAGGCAACGGTAGGGTATGGGGTATGGATAAACAGGCGTATGTTTGGCTATGGATTTAAACTCGGCGCCGGGAAAGTGTATGGTATTTTCGGGGTCGGGATAATGGAGGTCTATCGTCCAGGTAGTTGCGGCTGTTCCATCTTCATGTATCATGTATCGGCGAAGGTCGTCTTCTTTAAGGATGTAATCTCCCATCAGGCGGCGCGATTCCCGTTTTCCTGCCTGATAAGCTACCCAAGCTAATTTACGGTTTTGATAGGGAGCGTTTTCTTTCAACCGGTTTTTCAGATGGCTCCAGTTGGAATAAACAACCAGAAGGCCATAATCGCGGATATGTTCAAAGTCTTCAATCTGGTTGTAGTTCATCCCTGTTTCCCACGTCCACTCGCCCATCATTACCTTTTCACAGTTGGCGTCGTTAAAGGAAACTCCGTAGTTAAACGGCGGAAACGGCGCCGGTTCTCCATTATCTGCAGAATACCATTGGACAGACGATCCCATGGTTATATTATCTGCCTTTTCGGGCGCCGTACTTTCATTAAATTCATCGCGCGCTTCACGCCCCATGCGGTAATCGGCCCCGGCCAAGTATCCGATGGTTCCGTCTCCCGTGCAATCAGAAAAAAGAGGCGCCTGGAAACTCAGTTCGTTTCCATTTTCAATATGCCGGGCTATAACGGCGCGGATATGCTGCCCGTTCATCTCCACGCCTGTCGCCCGGTAGCTGGTAAACAGGGCGATATTTTTTTCACGGGCAATGGCTTCCATTTTCTTATCATCCTCATAATAATCTGCCGGCTGGGCGTTTCCTTCGCGGGCAGGCCCAAATTCCTTTTGCAAGTTTCCCAATTCCTTATAAGTACCCGCTTCAATCCGTCCGCCCAAATGTACGCGAATTTCCGAGCTGTTATTGCCGCCCAGCACAGGTCGGTCGTGGATTAAAGCAACCCTGCATCCCAGGCGAGCCGCCGAAATAGCCGCGCTCATGCCTGCTATCCCCGCGCCAACTACTACTAAATCATATTGACCGGCGCTATCGGGCACATCGGGCTGCTGCAACAGTCTTTTCCGGAAAGCTTCCAGTTCTTTGGCCGAGGAAGGGGGCGCTTTTTTTTCGGTAGCGAGATAAATAGCGTCGCACCTGCCATTGAAACCCGTCAGGTCTTGCAAAGCAAGCGTTCCGGCCTGAGTCTGGTTTTGATTAACCGTAACTTCTCCGGCAAATTGCCACATCCATTCCGATCCGGCGCTTCCAAGTACGACGGGGAGTTCCTGCAAATTAACAAAAAGTTTGAACTGTCCCGGCCCTTCGCCCTTTTTCCAGGGCGCCGTCCAGTTATAGGTACGTACATAAACATAATACGTTCCGGCCTGTGGAAAAGAAACAAAAGTAACCGCGCGCTTTACCGGCTCCCCCATTCCGTGCGCCATCAGGTAGGGAGAACCCATTTTATCCATAAACTGCTGGTCGACCACCCAGCCTCCTTTATCCTTAAAACTTTCGGCCTCTATTAACAGTTCCGCAGCCGTAAGATTACTGACGGTAAGAAGAAAAAACAAAAAAACAAGATGCGTTTTCATACTAAATTATATTTACATTCAGACAAAAGTAGCGTTATTTTTCAGCGCAGAAAACCCGTTAGCTGCCCAATAAACAATTTAAACAAAGAAGGTTGCAGCCATACAGGATAAAGCAGTCCGTAAATGGCGCCATAAAAGTGGGCGCTGTGGTTTACAGTATCTGCCGACCGTTTGGCCATATATTGGCAGTACAGCAAATAAATAACGCCAAACAGTATGCCGGGCACAGGAATAAGGGCAAAAAAGTAGATCATCCTCCATGGATCGAAAAGAATGGACGAGAATAAAATAGCAGATACCGCTCCCGAAGCCCCGATGGAGTGGTAATGAACAGCGCCGGCGTACGTAAACAGGTCGTGCAGCGAGGCAAATATCATCCCTCCAAAATAGAGGCCAAGGTATCCCCATACGCCAAAACCGGCCGCGCCGAAAACAGCTTCCATCAATGCGCCAAACGACCAGAAAGTAAACATATTCACCAGCAAATGCGTCATATCGGCATGCACAAATCCATGCGTTACCAGCCGATACCATTCGTTATGCTTACATATAGCATACGGGTTCAAGGAGAGCTTACTCAACAAATCGCGCCGGTCAAAGCAAATAAAAGAAACTATCGCCGTAGTTCCCAAAATCAGGTACGTTATCATTTTATTACGTATTATCGGTCAAAAATAATAAACATTTTTGCAAACAAGCTACTTTTTACTTTAACATATAAAATATAATCCGTTAAAGCAAACTATTCATTTGGGCGCGTCCCCCGCAAGGGGGAATGGAGAATGAAGAATTAAAAATTAAAAATGAAGAATTAAAATAAATCGAACCAAAAAAAGGCACGGCAAGCATTCTACCCAGGCAAGAAGCGCCTGATACATTTGCTAATTCTTCATTCTTAATTCTTCATTCTTAATTTAATTGGGCCGGG
>JAIRYL010000113.1 GCA_031267775.1 Tannerellaceae bacterium | reverse complement strand
AACAATAATACAAACGGTAACGTCCAGCTTGAACGGATACGAAAATGCAGGCAACATTTTTCGGTTTATATTGTCAAACATCAGTAAATCGTCGTCTATAGATTCAATATCAACGCCTTCGTTCTTTTTCAAATCCTTTTGCCAGTTCAGCGGCAGAATTTCCTTGCGTTCTTTATCCATATCTTTGATAAAGATTTTTGACAAAAGTAATTACTATTTTCTTATGATTTGACCTGTCAACCCGTTTCATACAGGGTCGACGCATCTGAATCCGGGGGATGCGGTATGTGCTTTTGAATCTGTCTGTCATATCTGTTTTCATATATATTCTTACTGTTTTATCATATTGTTTGGTTTGGTTTGGTTTGGTTTGGTTGTAGAGACGCAATGCATTGCGTCTCTACGGGTGCGGCGGCGGCGTGTGCGGGCGTTGGAATATGGTTGAATTTTCGTATAGACGCGCGTAAATTTTCGTATAGACGCGCGTAAATTTTCGTTTAGACGGAAATAAATTTCTCTCTAAACGGAAATTTACGCGCGTCTATACGGAAATTTATCGCTCTCGGAACACAGGGTAGACGCCTGTTCCTGATGCGCGGCGTTTGCCCCGTAATCCCAATCGCGCCACCGCGCCGGGGAGATGCGGTAGCGGTTTTTATATTGGGCAGGCATGGCTGTTTTTTTATCCCATTTGATTCATTTGCCGTTTGCGTCGGGCGTCGGAACACGGTTGAATTTTTGCGATTCGACCTAATAACCAATTTATGCGAACTATTAACCTTTTTTGCGGAAAAGTTCGCTGTATCTTTACGCCGTAAATTTTCGTTAAAATTCCGAAAGATGACGAGATATAAAAACTGTATTAGCAGCCTTTTATCGGCGGAGTTCTCATGTGCAGGCCAGAGGCGTTCCGGGTTTATAAACGGCTGTGGCGTTGCTGGCGTATATTGTTATCATTAACCGGATTCGCTATTAAAATTCTATACACTTTTAAAAAAAATATGATATGAAAAGTAAAGTTATTACATCCGTTTGCGTTTTATTTATGTTGATATCCTCTCCTGTTTTTGCACAGGACAGTTCCTCTTTTTTTATTGGCAAATGGAAGTTGCAAATTGAAGGAACGCCCGGCGGAGGAAATGAAATGACAATTAATATAGCGCGCGAAGACGGTAAGCTTAAAGGCTATTTTACAAATGACGGTCAGGAAAACCGGGTTGAATTTTCATCCATAGAGGAAAAGAAATCATCGATAACAATCTACTTTACGGCCGGCGATTATGATGTAAGTATCGATCTGAACCGGGTAGACGCCGACCATGCGAAAGGCAGTATGCTGGGTATGTTTGACGTAACGGGCGAGAGGATTACCGGTAATAAGTAATTGGCGTTTCATCAAAATTAATGTAAAACGGCGATGAAGAATCTTATCATACTGTTAATCTTTCTGGCGCTTTCCGGTATGGCTGCCGCGCAAAATAACGCTATCCCGCATTTGAATAAAAATAATGGGAGATGTCAATTATACGTCGATAATCAACCTTTTTTTATGCTGGCAGGAGAACTGCACAACTCAAGTACGGGGAGCGCGCATTATATGCGTTCTATTTGGGCGAGAATGGCCAAACAAAACCTGAACACGGTAATTGCCCCCGTTACGTGGGAACTGACCGAACCGGAAGAAGGGGTGTTTGATTTTTCGCCGGTAGACAGCATTGTAGCAGGGGCGAGGCTGGAAAACCTTCGACTGGTATTACTCTGGTTTGGCAGTTGGAAAAACGGAAAATCAATGTACGCGCCCGAATGGGTAAAGACCGATACCAAACGGTTTCCTTTGGCTAAAGATAAAAACGGGAAGACGTTAAATACGCTGTCTACGTTTGGCCGGAATACCCTTAAAGCGGATGCAAAGGCTTTTGCCGCATTAATGAATCACATTAAAGAGATAGACGCAAAAGAACATACCGTTTTGATGATTCAAGTTCAGAATGAAACAGGCGTTTTAGACCAGGCGTCGGCTTTTACGAGTTCTCCCAACGCCTGTATGCGCGATTTCAGCGAAGAAGCAAACAAGGCGTTTAACGGGAAGGTTCCCGAAGAATTGACGAAATACCTCGACAAACATAAAAATGAGCTGTACCCGGCGCTAAGAAAGGCATGGGCGGATAATGGCTGCAAAAAACAAGGCGCATGGGAAGAGGTTTTTGGCAAAGGAACAAAAGGAGAAGATACAAACTGGAAAGAACGTTTTCCTTATTACACGGAAGAGATTTTTATGGCATGGAATTATGCCTGTTATGTGGGCGAAATAGTCCAACAGGGAAAAGCGGCATACGCCATCCCCATGTATGTTAACGCATGGTTAAAACAATCTCGCGCCGTCGAACCCGGACAGTATCCGTCCGGAGGTCCGCAGCCGCAGGTTTTGGATATCTGGCGTGCAGCGGCGCCTTCCATCGATTTTATAGCGCCCGATATTTACGAAGTAGATGAGTTTGACTGGTTTTGCGAAGAATATACACGGTCGGGGAATCCATTATTCATACCCGAAACAAAAACAGGCCCCGCAAGCGCGGCGCGAGCCTTCTACGCATTGGGGAAATACGGCGCGCTGGGGTATGCTCCTTTTGGCATAGACGGGGGAGGAATTATAAATACAGCCGATCCGGACGACAAATCCATAGAAAAAGCGTACGG
>JAIRYL010000116.1 GCA_031267775.1 Tannerellaceae bacterium | reverse complement strand
TTGTATTATTAGGAGGTACAGAAGGATTCTCTAAATGATAATAAATCTTCTTAGCTAATTTGATCGCATCCGCACCGGCAAAAAGAGTATTTTCCGGAAGGCCCGGCTTACCAGCTTCTTTAAATAGATACATATCACTTGCAGTTCCTAAATCAATAGCAGCAGGATAAATGATAAAAGCACCGCCACTTTCATTATAATTTACGCTAGAACCGGGATTACTTGCATTTAAAACCACATAATGATTTTTAGTAGGAAGGAATATCGCTTGTACTTCGGCAATCGTCGTATTACCTTTCATCTTTTGAGAAGGATTATTTTCAGATATATAGTAAAATGGAGGATGAGCAGCATCACTATTAGGTATCTCAATATATTCATTAGTTGAATTCTTACCTAATCCTCTGGCATAATGATTTTTAAGTTCAGTAGTATCGGTTGCAGACGTTGGATTATATCCTGGTGTTACTATTTGTCCGCTTGAATAATTTTGGAATGGATACATCCTAACATTCACTGTCCAAAACTTATACTGAACAGAAGTAGTAACAATTGTGCCGGCAGAGTCCATTGTTATAATCTTACTGGCGACCTCGGGATTCCCTGACGGCACCTTTTTAGTAATAGAAACTTTCGCAACAGGCCTGTCTAACTGTACATTAATATAATTATTAGCGTTAACAGGATCAGTACCAGGAACTTTCGAGTCGTTAGCAGAGATACCGGGAGCAAGGCCTATAAGCGCCTCTCTTACCGTACTACTATAGAAGAACTTTTCAGTACTTGATTTTGGGTATAACGAATGCATACCCGGCAAATCTGTATAAAAATTCGGCGGCGTAAGGCCACCTGCTGGAGCCAATAAATATTCTCCGTTAAAATTAGCCACAGTAACGGAACCCGTTGCCGGAACTGACGCATAACCCGGAGAAGTAAAAGGAGCAGAACCATTAATTCCACCATTAGCATATACAAAGATTCTCTTTGAACCGGATACTAAAGATATTGTCAGTAAAGAGTCAGGATCAGTGCTAAGAGATCTAACAGTATCTACCTCTAATGTATTATCTATTGCATTGAATATTAACACACGAAAATCCGAAACATTTTTATTCTCATTACCATCAGCATATACGGTTCTTGTGGAGGCGCTTCCTGATAATTGAAAATTAAACGTTGCATTTGTAAGCTCGCCTTCCGGCTCTACCGACTGAATTGGACCATCAGGATCCGGAACGGGAGTTACCTCCTCTGAACAAGCTGTGAAACCTGCTATTACGACAGCCGCACACACTAAAAATTTGAACATTTTCTTCATTTTTACTTGAATTTAGTTAATAATTTGTAATAATTTTAATTTAAGTTTAAGTTTAAAAATCTTTTCTTTGTCTCTTTTACTTGTTTTGTCTTTTTTTGTTTCTTTCCCTTTTTTTGTTAATCATCAATTAATAAATCAGTATCATTAATTCCGAAGCTGTTTATCGGCTTCTTCTTTCTTACGTAATTCTTCCAGGTTTTTTACGGCGGCGTCCATATTGTCTGTCGCCGCCCTCCGGAATAAATTTTTGGCTCTTGCAAGGTTACCCTGCATCATATTAAGTACCCCCAGGTTGTTGAAATAAGCAAGCGAACTCTTGTCGGCCCTTTGCAAATAACGTTCGGCGCGGGTAAGGTCTTTTGTCAGTAAGGCAGACGCGGCGGCATTCAGGTTGGCAACCGGATCGTTCGGGAATATCTTCACAGCCGTTTCAAATACCTCCATAAACTCTTTGCTGCCTTCGGGATAAGTATTGGCCACCAGGAACATTTCATTCAGGCTCAGTTGCTTGGGGCGCGTCTTGATCACCTGTTTCGCTTCCTCCACGTTAAAACTCCTGGCATTGTAATCTATCTTTGCCACTACCCGCCTCAACTGAGGATACAGCATATTTAACAGTTGCTGATACGTACTCCCCCCATTCAACGCCTTCAGCCGGTTTTTACGCTCCATCGGGTTGTAGTAATTAATAATAGAAAGAATCGTGCCTTTGGGTTCGATATGCGAATTTTGCACCAGTCGCGCCAAGCCCTCCCAGTCTTCGCCTCCAAAGCCCACCTGATATAAATGCCCCGGCATGCCTACGCGCGTAGACAGGTAATTCCGCAAAGCCTCGGCCCGTCCGCGCGACAACTGGTTGTTGAAGTTTACGTCCCCTTCGGGCGAAGCGTATCCCGAAATCATCACGCCCGTTACGGTCAGATTCTTATCGGTACGGATATCATTTACAATCTGTTCTATTTTAGACAACTCGCGCGGATTGTTTCCAAAACCCGGATTAATCTCCGTCCGGGCTACCGGAAAATCAAGAAACACGTCGCTCGATTCGCTACGCGCCTTTATCTGCTCCACTTCCGGGCGGATATACGCCACATTGGGCAAGGCACGATACTCTTTAGCCCCTTCCAGCACAATACGGTTGGCCACTCTTTCAGACGTAATCTGCTGCACGCTTCCCGCCGCGCAGCCGCATAAGTCGGCCTCTATATTCATCCGCGCTTCGCGCATCCAATTTTCAAAACCCACCGCTTGCGTATAGCGATATACGCTGCGGTTTTCTTTTGTAAGCGGGATAATCTCGTGATGCGCATTCCTTACGTCGCGCTCCCAACCATTCAAGGCCACTTCGCGCAGAAAAGCCTTCTGACGCTGGCGTCCGTTAATCAGGATGTTCTTCATCTTTACTTCGCGTCCCTGCGACGAGATTAACAGCGGCGTCAGTATCAGGGAACGTTCGGAACTGATCTTTACGTTTGTCAGGTCGATATCCATAACCACCTGCACAGAATCTTCCACCTGTCGCAACCGTTGTATTTTTATCGGAATTTGTCCGTCGAAGATGACAGACTCCGTTTGAGCGATACCGATGAAGGTGGTGGTAAACAATAATCCGGCCAAAACCGCCCAGCGTGTATTGTACATATTTTTCATATCCTGAATCCCTCCCCCTTATTTAATAATGTATATAATACTGACGCCCGCTTTGGTAGGGCCAAACCAGCTTTTGGTAAAGTTGTCCAGCTTGTTTTCGCATTTTCCGCAGGGATACTTGCCATGATTAAGATACGCATACCCCGCGCCCACCGTGGCTTCCACGCTCCAGCGGGTATTGAGTATCCAGTGATAGCCGTACGAAACGCCTCCTCCATACATATTGCCTTCATAGCGATGCTCTTTCAGTCCGAACACGTCGATACCCCCTACATTGTATCCCGAAACAAGGGCGTGCACGCCCAGGAAATGCCCGTTGAATTTTTCGCAAAACCAATACCTCGCTTCCGGCTGCACCAGCCAGTGCTTCAACTTTTTATTGTCGGAGAAATCCCAGGGATTATAATTAACGGGCAGTTCCAGCGTCCATTTCGGAGCTAAACCCACCTCCAAACCTATATTGACGGTACTGGTCGCATCATACAGGATATTCGACTTTACAGCGATAGTCTGCCCTCTAACAGAGCAAAATATAGCTGCCATTATACTTATTAACACCAAAGCTCGTCTCATCTTTATCTTTTTATCTGGTTTGTCTCCTTACAGGCTATACCGTGAAGGCCTGCAAAAAGAATAAATCAACATATCTTCTTATCTTTTTATATTCGCTTTTTTCTGCCTTTTCTTCTTTAAAACCGGTTATCTTTCCTGTGAAAGATCGTCTTACGCTGCAAACATAGATATATTTTTCCACATGAATATTGCCGAAACCGCCGATAGTATTTACAAAACCGTCAAATATTAAAAAATTTTCAGCTAAAATAGCGTTTACTTGAATTTTTTATCAATTCGCCGGGCGTGCAATCGAACTGCTTCCTGCAAAACCGATTAAAATGAGAAGCCGAATTAAATTTAAATTCCTTAATCAGATCCTTGATCGTGATTTCGGGTTCCAGCGCTTTATACAGTATCTGCCTGGCTATTTGCGTAAGCATCCATTGCCGCGGCGACGCGCCGAAGACGTTTCGAAACGTATAGTTGAACGCCGTCCTCCCCATTCCCGAAATACGTACCAGTTCGGCGACGTTTTTTGCGCGGGGGTAATTCTTGATCACAAAATTTTTGAACGTAGACATGCCGATAATGGGATGCAGCAACGCGACCACTTCTTCTTGCGTATAACACGTATAAAAAAGCAAAAAAAGCTCTTTTTCCTTGATCTCGTATAACTGTTTGTGCTCGATTCCCTTATTCTTATAATAAAGGATAAGTTCCAGGTAAGACGTTAGCGGTTCCCGAATGGGGACAGGCGTGAAGGTATAACTCACTTTGGACTGAACCGTTTGATACGACTGAAGCACATGGTTTTCAAACGGATTTTGCAACAGGTCAAAGATAAACACCAGCAACGATCCCGGCTGTAAAACGATTAAAGATATATTAGCCCCCTTAGGTATCAGGATACACTGTTCCTTTTCCAGCTCCCTGCCGCAAAATTCATCGCAATCCATGCGGATGGATCCATCTTTCAGAAACAACAAATGATTGTAGGCCATACTCGTATTCAAAACGGCGTCGCCCACCTTAATCTCTCCGTATCTAAAAACGGAACTAAACTCAGGCTTTTTCTTATCATGGGTATGATATTCGTTTAAATAAAACAGGTTAGTCATAAAATGTAAGAAAGTAAACGTAACTTTTGTTCTTTCATGCAAATTTATAATAATAGATTTGAAAAATGACAATTTTAAGATATATTTAGTCACTATTTAAGAAAAAGACATACACAAGGCGCCGTTAAACCTCCCAAAAAGGAAATCTGTCAAAATCTTGCGTTTCTTCACAGCCCGCAGGTCTGAATATCAATAACCCCCAATCGCTACGCTTCATTGGGGGTTATTGATATTCAGACCTGCGGGCTGCGAGCTAGGTTATGCAAAACCTATAAATTGTTTCCTGATTTTTGTCGAAAAGAAACCTCATTTCCACCTAATTCAAAAAATAAAACAACCTCAGTAGCAGGATAATACACCACACAAACCGACCTCGTTACCTCATTACCTCATTAAAAAATCGAATACAATCATGTTCGGTGTTTCCGGTATCAAAATCAAATTTTATTGACAAACCGTTGAGATACGCAACGTCGCATTTCCGCAACAAAACATACGACAACAAAACAACCTCGTACCAAATGAGGTAATGAGGTTGGGTCTGTGACATATTCCACGGCTACTGAGGTTGTTTTGTT
>JAIRYL010000207.1 GCA_031267775.1 Tannerellaceae bacterium | reverse complement strand
GTATTCGGAAACTTGGAATAGGTATTCAGAACCCCTGGAATAGGTATTCAGAAGTTTGGAATAGGTATTCGGAAACTTGGAATAGGTATTCGGAACCCCTGGAATAGTAATTCAGAAGTTTGGGATAGGTATTCGGAAGTTTGGGAATGGTATCCGCAAGTTTGGGATTCGTATCCGGAAACTTGGGAATGGTATCCGCAAGTTTGGGATTGGTATCCGCAAGTTTGGGATTGGTATTCGGAAGTTTGGGATTGGTATCCAGAAGTTTGGGAATGGTATTCGGAAGTTTGGGATTCGTATCCGCAAGTTTGGGATTATGGCGCTGCCTGTTTCGAGTGGCTTTATCTTCTTTTATTTCTTCAATCGCCTTCTGGCGCGCTTCTTTGATTTGCATATCGGACAAATGCTGTGATGATCCTTAAAGAGGGATAACCGGTTGGGATACAAGGCTGCCTAAAGTTGCAGTTGAGGAGCAAAATGGGTATCGGGCGGCGGGTACTTTTGATAGCGCCTCAAAAAAAGAATTAACCAATTTCTATTGTATCTTATCAGAATCCTGCTATATTTGCTCCCCGATTGAATTTTCATTATTAATCCTAAATATAGAATCATGGAGAAACCTTATGTAGTAGGTATCGATATTGGTGGAACAAATACCGTATTTGGCGTAGTAGATGCAAGAGGTACAATCTTGTACAGCGGTTCGGCAAAGACGGGTAAACATGCCGACGTAAATAATTATGTCGACGAATTGGCTAATGGACTCGAAGGAGTAATCAGGCGGGTTGGCGGACATGATAAAATCAAAGGCATTGGCGTAGGCGCGCCTAATGGTAATTATTTTACCGGGTGCATTGAATTTGCGCCGAATCTTCCCTGGAAAGGAACAATTCCTTTAGCTCAATTAATCAGTGAAAAACTAAACGGTATTCCTGTAACATTGACCAATGACGCGAATGCTGCGGCTATCGGGGAAATGACTTACGGCGCTGCGCGCGGCATGAAAGACTTTATTATGATTACGCTTGGCACAGGCGTTGGCAGCGGTATTGTTATTGGCGGTAATCTGGTTTACGGACACGACGGATTTGCCGGCGAACTGGGGCACGTAATTACGCGTCGGCATAATGGACGCAAGTGCGGTTGCGGCCGCGAAGGTTGCCTGGAAGCGTACGCTTCTGCTACAGGCGTTGCACGCACAGCCCGCGAATACCTGGAAATCCGTACCGATGAGAGTCTTTTACGCAACTTGAATCCCGATGAAATAGCATCGAAAGATGTATATGACGCCGCGATGAAGAACGACAAACTTGCTATTGAAATCTTTGAAGCGACCGGTACTATGTTAGGCGAAGCTTTTGCCGACTTTATTGCATTCTCCAGTCCCGAAGCCATTATATTATTTGGCGGCTTAGCTAAAGCCGGAGACCTGATAATGAAACCGATCAAAGAGTCTTTGGATCAAAATGTTTTGAAAGTTTTTGCAGGTAAAACAAAACTCTTGTTTTCCCAACTCAAAGAATCAGACGCCGCCGTATTAGGCGCCAGCGCTTTAGGGTGGGAAACAAAAGAAATTTAATCTTTAATGAAAGTTGAAAATGAAATGAATTTATTTTCAACTTTCAACTTATTCGAAGAATAATGCATCCTTTACGTCAATTTATTTATTGTCCCTCCTGCGGTTCCAAATCGTTTGAAATTCGTAATGAAAAAGCAAAACAATGTACGGTCTGCGGGTTTGCCTATTATTTTAATCCGTCGGCGTCGGTTGCCTGTTTTTTAAAGGATACAAAGGGAGACTTATTAGTGGTGCGCCGCGCGAAAGACCCTGCAAAAGGCACGCTGGATTTACCCGGAGGCTTTGCTGACATGAATGAATCGGCAGAAGAATCGGTCAGGCGGGAAATAAAGGAAGAAACCGGCCTTATTGTTACAGACTGTCGCTATCTGTTTTCCATCCCCAATATTTATCCTTATTCAGGTTTTGAAGTGCACACCTTAGATTTATTTTTCGAATGTTATGTAGATAATTTCAATCATGCTAAAGCCGAAGATGACGCCGCAGAAATCATTCGCCTCTCTCTTGCTGAGTTAAATCCGGATATCTTTGGATTGCAATCTATTAAAAAAGCTGTGAAACGATATCAGGCGGAATAAAGTTTATTTATACTGGGTATAACAAAAAAAAACAATCGTTTTTGAAACTGCTGTTCCTTATAGCCGTAAATATCTTTTCTTTCCATATCTTTGTTATTCAATAACAAAGGTGTATTAATGAAACGTTCGGATACAACAATAATAGCTTTTTATACGTTTATAGTAACAATAGTACCTTATATTTAAATGAAGGAGTAATGAGAAAAATACTTATTCCGCTGTGTTTACTTGTTGCAAGTTTCACATCTTATGGACAGCGGTCGTATCAGTTTGAAGCGTCAAACCGGTTATTTATCGAAGGCAAAGAGTTTTTCAATCTCAAGAATTATGCCGGATGTACAGACAAACTACGAGCTTATAAGCAACAATATATAACCGACGCCAACCTGATACAGGAAGCCGACTATATGTTAGCATATAGCGCTTTTGAGCAAGGCCGCTCCAATTCTCCCGAATTATTAAAAGATTATTTGGATAAATATCCCGATTCGCGGCATGCCGATGAAATTAATTTTTTGATTGGGTCTGCCCATTTTGCAGAAGGGGAATACGAGAAGGCTGTTTTCTGGCTGAATGAAGCGAACATAGATATGCTTGGCGCAGACCAGCAGGAAGCCTATAGCTACCGATTGGCCTATTCTCTGTTGCAAACGGGCAATCTGGAACGAGCGCGAACGTATTTTATCCGTATTAAACAAATCGGCAACACATACAGGGAAGCATCCGCTTATTATGCCGCTTATATAGATTATGCTACCGGACTTTACAACGATGCGTTAGTGGAATTTATCCGCCTGAAAGAGATCCCCGCCTACCGGGAGCAATCGCACTATTTTATTACTCAGATATATTTTGTACAGGGTAAATACGATAAAGCAATTCACGAAGGAGAAGAGTTGCTTGTTAATTATCCGCACAGCGCAAATAATACGGAGTTATACCGTATTACGGGTAATTCTTATTATCGCCTGAAAAATGAAGAAAAAACAATCGCCCAATTAGACAAATATGTGGCGTCTGCCGATAATCCACTACGGGGCGACCTCTATATTTTAGGCGTTTGTTATTATAATAAGGGAAATTATGCAAATGCTATCAAATACTTGGGGCAAACCATTCGCGAAGAGGATGAATTAATGCAAAACGCTTATCTCTATCTGGGGCAAAGTTATCTGAAAGGGAATAATAAACATAATGCCCGCATGGCTTTTGAAGCGGCCGCAGCTTCTTCTTTTGATAAGCGGGTAAAAGAGGTTGCCACCTATAATTATGCTTTATTAATCCATGAAACAGCTTTTACCGGATTTGGCGAATCTGTAACTGTATTCGAGAATTTCCTGAATGAATTTCCTGATTCCCAATATGCCGATAAAGTAAACGATTATTTGGTGGAAGTATATCTTACCACTAAAAATTACCGGGCGGCGCTTACTTCTATCGATAAAATTAATCGTCCAAGCTCAAAAATACTGGAGGCTAAACAGGATATTCTTCTCCAGTCAGGTACGCAAGCGTTCGCTGATATGAAGCTGGACGATGCAATCAGCCTGTTTTCCCAAACGATTGAAATGGGAATCCATAATCCCGTATCGCGAAACAGCGCTTATTTCTGGCGCGGAGAGTCTTATTACCGGCAAGGCGCGTATGAAAAAGCTATTTCCGATTATCGCACGTATGTAAATAATACCCGTCAGCGCAATACGGATATGTATGCGCTGGCCTTTTATAATATGGGATATGGTTATTTCAAACAGCAACAGTATAACGAAGCGCTCTCTCATTTTCGCCAATATGTAAGTATTGAACAAAACCGCCAATCGGAAGCATTTGCCGACGCCCACAACCGTATGGGCGACTGTTTATTTTACAACCGTCAATTTGTGCAGGCAGAAGAAAGCTATAACCGGGCAGCAGCCATACTGCCTTCTGCCGGCGATTATGCTTTGTTTCAGAAAGGATATGTTTCCGGCCTGCAGAAAAACTATGACGTCAAGATTAACGCGATGGATAAGTTAATCCGCGATTACCCCGAATCCCGTTACGTGCCGGACGCGCTGTTTGAGAAAGGGCGTTCGTATGTATTATTGGAAAATAGCCAGGCTGCCGCCGAAGCGTTTGACGCGCTTATGCATCGCTTTCCGCAAAACAGCCTCGCCCGAAAGGCCGGAGTACAGTTAGCCCTGTTATACTATAACGATAACCAAACGCAAAAAGCGGCCGAAGTTTATAAAAAGGTTATCCATGATTATCCTGATAGCGAAGAAGCGCGCGTCGCTTTACAAGACTTAAAGTCTGTTTATATTGACCTGAACGACGTCGACGCTTACGCGCGGTATGCTAATTCGTTGGAAGGTAATGTAAAAATTGAAATCTCCGAACAGGATTCGCTTACGTATATTGCCGCCGAACGTTTGTTTATGAGGGGCGATTATGACGGCGCGCGTCATAGCCTGGCTAATTATCTGCAGAATTATCCGTCAGGAGCTTTCAGTTCCAGCGCCAATTACTATCTGGCAAGTATCGCTTTCAGGCATAAAGATTACAAGGAAGCCAGACGCTTATTTACGGTAGTGGCGCAAAGCGGCGACACAAAGTTTAAGGAAGATTCCTGGGCGCGCAAAGCTGAAATAGAATATTTGGAAAAAGACTATACGGAGGCATTGGAGAGCTTCAAACGCTTGCAACTGGTAGCCGAAAGCCCCGAAAATAGCGAGGCCGCCAAAGTAGGAATCATGCGGTGCGCATACTATACCGGTCAATGGCAGGATGTTTTAACCGGAGCCGACGATTTGCTGAAGGTAACAAAGCTTTCGCCGGAAGTAAGGGCCGAAGCGCTTTACGTAAGGGCTAAATCCTATATTCATTCAAACCGGACAAACAGCGCGTTGCCCGACTTGCAAGAGGTAAGTAAAGATACGCGTACAGCCTATGGAGCCGAAGCCAAATACCTTCTTGCCCAGGTATATTACGACGCAAACGAAGATAAGAAAGCCGAAGAAACGCTCATGAATTTTATAGAAAACGGTACGCCTCACCAGTATTGGCTGGCGCGCGGATTTATTTTATTGGCAGATATTTATATCCGTCAGGGAGACAAGTTACAGGCGCGTCAGTATCTTACCAGTTTGCAGAATAATTATAAAGCAAAGGATGATATTGCCGATATAATAGAAAACAGATTGGCTAAATTAAAATAACAAAGAAAGTGATGAAGACAATATATAATATAAAAGCGCTTTTTATTCTGGTTCTGTCAGGCTTTTCATGTAGTATTGTTGCACAGGAAAGCGTAAACCGGGAATTAACGGTAGAGCGAGAATATGCTCCGTCTGTACAGGATGCGAATAAAGTCAATACCTTGCCGGCCATAAAAGAACCCGTCGTCAGCAAGCAGTTTATCAACTATGCTACTTTTGCAAGGCCCATCGAGCCTGAAAGAGAATTAAGTATTCTGCCTTCCGGCAATATAATGACGGATATAGCATACAATAAACGGAAAGGGTATCTGAATTTCGGCATCGGAACGTATCTGAATATAAATGCCGACGCCGGATATCATATCCTGGATACGGATAAAGACCAGTTGAATATCCTTTTCTCGCACCGTTCTACCAGCGGCAACCGTAAATATCTGCAGCAAGGATGGGATAATATTAAAACTAAAGCCAAATTGAACGATAACGCAGGCGGGATAGGCTTCCGCCATCAGTTTAGACAGGCCGCTCTTAAATTAGGCGCCGGATATGGATATTCTTCCTTTAATTATTATGGCTTACCCGGAGTTGGGGTAAACTCTTTTTCGTCTGCCGCGCCGGTTTCCCCGTCTGATAAATATCCTCTTACCAATGACATGAATCAAGCAAACCAACTGATAAAAGTATATACCGGTATTGAATCGAAAGAAGACGCCGATATAAAATGCGTACTTGATCTGGACTATACCAATTTTTCCTATAAATACGGTTTGAGTAAAGATACAGAAGGTATTACGGAACATAGTATGGGCGGTAAGCTGGTATTAAGCCAGCGTATGGGAGGAAGTCAACGCATCGGTATAGGAGGTAAATTCAATTATTTTAATTACAGTCTACCCGACGGAATCTTTTTATTTGAAAACTATTTTGAGGGAACATTGAATCCCTATTACATAATTAATGGCAATAACTGGAATGCTAAGCTGGGCGCTAAAATAATGCTTATTACCGGCGACAGCAGTAAATTCTTTGTCTCTCCCGACTTGAAGGCCGACATAACCATAGGAAACAAAACGGTTTTATACCTGATAGCCGACGGCGATATCCGTTCAAACAGCGCGTATCAGCTTTCCCGTGAAAACCGGTATATCAACCCCGAACGTGGCGCCCTGCCTTCGCGTACCTGGCTGGACGCTATTATTGGATTGAAAAGCGGCGTGGCGCCCGGTTTCTGGTTTAATCTGTTTGCCGGATATAAAATTACGGATAAAGATTACTTTTTTATTCCAGCCCTCAATTATTGGGGATTACCCAACGTAAGTAATACGCTTTCTCTAAATTCCAAACGTTTTCAGGGGGGATTGGAAATGACGTACGCTTACCGGGAGCTATTTGAAATTATGCTGAAAGGCACATACTACAAATGGGGTATGGAAAAGAAAGGAGACCGGTTTTACGGATATATTCCCACGCTGAAATACGAGGCTTACGGACGTCCGACAATGGAATTTAACGCAGGGATAACAACCCGCCCGGTAGACAATTTTACCTTGAAACTGGATTATTACCTGGTTGCCGGCCGTAAAACGTACGTATCAGGCGCTGAAAACGAACAGATGAAAAACATTCATGAGCTGAATTTTACCGGTTCCTATCATCTCAACGATACCTTCGGCGCTTATCTGAAGCTAAACAATCTCTTCTTTCAGAAATATGAATTGCGCTACGGATATCCTTTGCAGGGATTCAATGCAATGGTTGGGATCAATCTTAATTTTTAATTGCCATCAGGCTCTGTCCGAAGATAAACCATCCATCAGAGCCTGTCTCATAGCCGGCGGACGAATACCGTTGCGCCGGCCCTGAGAATTTCCGCTTTCTCCCCGCGCGGGGAATATTATTTTCAATACATTTGCCACAAAACATATCTGTATGAAAAAACAAATCGCTTACACAGCAAGTATCCTCCTCGCAACCGCAGGTTTTGGAGGATGCAAATCGCCCGACATTCCAAACGACGGCGTCGTTACGGTCGACGTTACGGCCAACTATCCCAAAAAGGAGCTGATCCTTCAAGACTTTATGGATGTAGAATACATCGCGCTGGAAACCGACGACGCTTTTGTGACGCAAGCTTCGGTACTAACCGTCGGTACAGACGTCATCGTGGTAAGAAACTATGCCAACGACGGGGATATCTTTATCTTCGACCGGAAAACCGGCCAGGCGATAAAGAAGATAAACCACAGGGGACAGGGCGCCGAGGAGTATACGGCCGTCGTTAAAGTTGTGCTGGACGAAGACAGAGGCGAGATGTTTGTAGCAGACTTTAGAGCGCGAAGGATACAGGTGTACGACATGGACGGTAACTATAAACGAAGCCTTAAACACAAGGAAGACGCCGCATGCGACCAAATGTATAATTTTGACAGGGATAACCTGATTTGTCACGACGGCTTTTACACGGATGAAGGGGAAGCAAACCGGCAGTCGTTTATGATTATCTCCAAACAGGATGGAAGGACTACCCAAGATATTCAAATTCCATTTGAAAAGAAGATATTATCTACCGTGATAATGAAGGATGAAGCAAATAATATGACTTGGAGCGCAAAGCCTTATTCTCATTTCCCCCTATTACCTTACCTGGACGACCTGGTAATTGTAGAAGAATCGTCGGACACGGTCTATCTGTATTCGCCCGACCACGCGATGACGCCGCTCATGGTAAGAACGCCGCCGATAGGGCTGATGGAGCAGGAAGTATTTCTTTTTCCCAGCGTCCTTACAGACCGTTATTATTTTATGGAAACGTCTAAAAAAGAATTCGACCTTGAAACAAGCGACGGCTTTCCGGGAACAAGCCTGGTATTCGACAGGCAGGAGGGAGCGATATTTGAATCCGTGCTGTATAACGACGATTTTTCCGACAAAACGCCTTTTGTTTTCGGATTCGGACGCCTCGTGACAATCCCGTTCAACAGGGAGGATTTGGCGTTTATACAGAAGCTGGAATCCTTCGAGCTTGTCGAAGCCTTACGGGAAGGTAAACTCAAAGGCGCGCTGAAAGAGATCGCCTCCGGACTGGACGAAGAATCAAATCCGGTGATCATGCTCGTAAAGCCTAAGAAATAAACCCTTTATTAATAATACGTCTTATGAAAAAGTTTTATTTTATCATCGTACTCTGTACATGTGTTCAACTGTCCAGCCTGTCGGCGCAGGTACGCGCCGAGTTTTTATTGGAGAAAAACTGGAAATTTACCCGCGAAGATAATCCCGACTGCATACAACCTGCCTTTAACGACAGCAAGTGGCAATCGGTAACCATCCCTCACGACTGGGCGATCTATGGCCCGTTTAGCGCTACGAATGATTTGCAGCAGACGGCTATTGCGCAAGACGGGCAAAAAGAAGCCCGGCAACATGCCGGACGTACGGGAGGGCTTCCCTTTATCGGCGCAGGCTGGTATCGTACCCAATTCGACCTGCCGCAGTTTGCTGCAGGAAAGAAAGCGTTTATCCTTTTTGACGGCGCGATGAGCCATGCCAGCGTATATGTTAACGGAACAAAGGCCGGCTTCTGGCCTTATGGATACAATTCGTTTTATTTTGACGTAACGGAATATATTAAACCCGGCCAAAAGGTTACGCTGGCCGTCCGTTTGGAAAACCTGCCGGAATCGTCGCGCTGGTATCCGGGCGCCGGACTTTACCGGAACGTGCATCTGATTG
This sequence comes from Tannerellaceae bacterium, assembly GCA_031267775.1. GTDB lineage: Bacteria > Bacteroidota > Bacteroidia > Bacteroidales > Tannerellaceae > DFXE01. Next base: position 4,392 of record JAIRYL010000207.1, on the reverse strand, counting down.
TAACGGAAAGCGCCTGTATACCTGTCTGGGGAACGTTTGTTACCACGCCTGTGGCGACAAAAGAGTTTGCCCGCGTAACGATAAAAACGAATATCATCCGTCCGGAAAAGACCTCGCCCGGACAATATAGCCTGCTCACCGAAATACGGAATCCCAACGGGATGAAGATACTGGAAACGCGCGCTGCATTAACCGCTTTCGACAGAGAATGTTTTACGCAGGAGGTTGTCATACAGACGCCTCGACTGTGGTCGCCCGATACGCCGGAACTGTACGCGGCTACGTCTCTTTTATACGACGGCGAAACCTTAAAGGACGAGTATACCACGACGTTTGGAATCCGCTCGGTGGAAATCGTACCCGATAAAGGATTATTCCTGAACGGCGAGAAAATAATGTTTAAGGGAGTTTGCAATCATCATGATTCAGGCCCGCTGGGAACGGCCGTGAACGACGCCGCTATCCGCCGGCAGATACGGATACTGAAAGATATGGGATGCAACGCCATCCGCACGTCGCACAATATGCCCGCCCCCGAATTAGTTAAAGCATGCGACGAAATGGGACTGATGGTGATGGCCGAATCGTTCGATGAATGGGCTAAACCTAAAATGAAAAACGGGTATAACCGTTACTTTTCCGAATGGGCTGAAAAAGACATAGTGAATTTAGTGCGCCACTTCCGAAACAACCCCAGCGTAGTGATGTGGTGCATCGGAAACGAAGTTCCCGACCAGGGGCAGGAAGGAGGCAGTAAGTTAGTCCGTTTCCTGCAGGATATCTGCCACAGAGAAGACCCCACGCGCCCGGTTACGGCAGGGATGGATTACGGGCGTCAGGTGCTGACAAACAATTTTGCCGCTACGCTGGACGTGGCAGGATACAATTACCGCCTGCCTGTTTACCAGGATGCTTACAAAACGCTGCCGCAACAAATCATATTAGGCTCGGAAACGGCCTCTACGGTTAGCTCGCGCGGCGTATATAAATTCCCCGTCGAACGGAAAGCGATGGCCAAATACGACGACCGGCAAAGTTCGGGCTACGACCTGGAACATTGCAGTTGGTCTAATCTGCCGGAAGACGATTTTATCCATCAGGAAGACCTGCCGTATTGCATTGGCGAATTTGTATGGACAGGCTTTGATTATCTGGGCGAGCCTACGCCTTATTATACCGACTGGCCCAGCCACAGTTCGCTGTTTGGCATTATCGACTTGGCCGGCATACCCAAAGACCGTTACTATTTATACCGCAGCCATTGGAACAGGAGCGAAAAGACCCTTCATATCGTCCCTCACTGGACGTGGAACGACCGGAAAGGCGAGGTAACCCCCGTATTTGTGTACACCAATTATCCCTCCGCCGAGTTGTTTATCAATGGCAAGAGCCAGGGCGTCCGCACAAAAGACCGGAGCGTTACGCTGCACAACAGTTCGTCGGCCGCCGACTCAGCCGCCCTGACGCGCCAGAAACGCTATCGGCTGATGTGGATGGATACCCGCTACGAACCGGGAACGGTTAAGGTGGTAGCTTACGACAAAGACGGCGCCGCCGTAGCCGAAAAAGAAATCCATACGGCCGGAAAGCCGCATCACCTTGAACTGTCGGCCGACCGGGAAAGGCTTGCCGCCAACGGGAAAGACCTGGCGTTTATCCGGGTAAAAGTGGTGGACAAAAACGGCGTCTTGTGCCCCGACGCTACGCATCAGGTGAAATTTACCGTCAGGGGAGCCGGCTTTTACAGGGCGGCGGCAAACGGGAACAGCACGGATTTGGAATCCTTCCAGGCGCCGCAGATGAAACTGTTTGGCGGACAACTGACCGCCATTGTGCAAACCACCGAACAGGCAGGGCCTATCGTATTTGAAGCCGGTGCGCCGGGCGTGAAAAACGCCGCGCTGGAACTGATAAGCGAATGGCGTCCGTAACAAAGCGACGCCTGTACGTATCGCTACGGACAGGCGTCTGTGTGTGTTGATTGAAAAAAACAGGTAACAGGAAGCGTTACAGAATGTCCTGCTACCTGTATATTTTTTTAATAGCTTATGATGCTTACAAAATGTCCCGACTTCAGCAGCGTCGCTATTTTATTTTTCCCGCCTTCAAAGAAATAGAACAGGTACGACAGGTCTTCGCTATGTTCCATTATCCGGATACATTCTATCTGGCTCGCCCCGTGCGTAGACGTTTTAAAGCTGTTCATTACCACGGCGGGTACGGCCGGTTCTTCTACCACCCAGAGGGTAGATACCCATTCGTAAGCCGAAGTAAACGTGGCCACCTTATAGGTATTGTTTTCCATCACGCCTGCTTTGGGACTTAAACTGTCTTCCCATACGTCCAGGATTTGCGCTCCCGCAAAGCGCGACGCTACCAGGGCGGCTACCTGTTCGGGAATTTCCAGCGGTTTGTCGGTATACGCGCCGGCGCTTTTTACCGTCTTAATAAAGTCGCCGTTTTCCGTGTAGTAGATAGTTGTATGCTGCGCGCCCTGGCTTGTTTCAATCAAGTAGACACAGCCCAAATCACGGCGGTCGAGCCTGCTCCGGCCAATAAGCTGATAGCTTGCATACAGACTGTTTTGGAAGGTTTTTTCCACCTCTTTATTCAGTTGGGCAGACGTAAGCGACGTTTTGCTCAGCAGCCAGGCGCCTTCCGGTTCAAACCAGGCGTTAACGGTGGAAGAAAGCTCGGCAAAGTCGGCTACGTAATACGAATCGTTTACGCTCCAGGTTACGTCTGTGGCGTTGGGGAATTTGATATCAAAAGATTTTAAAACTTCTTTAGCGGGAACAAGGGAAGGAGCGGCGGGCGACGGAGGATCGGCTTTGGTAGGCGGCTCTCCCAAGACGTCGCCATCTATGGAACAGCTTATTATAAATAAACTCATACATGCAAATAAGAATACGTTAAATGGGTTTGTTTGAATTGTCATACGCTTTTAAATTGGAAATATATTATCTGTTTTTAATTACCTTTCATTACTATAACACGAAAAAAAGCGGGAATGTTCAAACAAAGCAGGCGCGAGGGGTATCTTAAAACCGGACACAGCGTCCGGTATTGAACATCGGCCTTCCGGTTTTTATTCATGAAATCAGTTACTTATGTTTCTGGCATGGCGTTTGTCTCCGGCTGTTGAAACAGAACGAATAAAAAGGATGGACCGGGAGATATCAAAGGGGATACGCCAAAGGGAACAGGGCAAGCGGCTTGCCGGTATAATAGCCGGAGCGGGCGGCGGCGTTCTGGCGGCGGGATTGATTATTTGGGTGATGCAGACGTCGTTAAACCGGAGCGATTTGCACATAGCTACCGTAGACAGGGGCGTGATAGAAGTATCGGTAAGCGCGTCGGGGAAAGTAGCGCCGGCTTTTGAGGAGATTATTAACTCGCCCGTTCAGTCGCGCATTGTAGCGATTTATAAGCGGGGGGGCGACGCCGTAGACAGGGGAACGCCTATCTTACAGTTAGACGTCCGCACGGCCCAAACCGAATATGACAAGCTGGTAGACGAGGAGCAGATGAAGCGTCTGGAACTGGAACAGTTGCGCGTATCGAACGAAGCCAGGCTGTCCGAAATGGACATGAAGCTGAAGGTGTTGCGCATGGAACTGAACCGCAAGGAGGTGGAACTGCGAAACGAGCAGTATTTAGACAGCTTGGGGGCGGGTACGACCGACAGGGTGCGGCAGGTGGAGCTGAGCTATAACGTGGGGCGGCTGCAGTTGAACGAAGAAGAGCAGAAATACCTGCACGAGCAGGCGTTGGCGGCGGCCGGACTGAAAGTGAAGGAGCTGGAGCTAAGCATCTTCCGAAAAGGACTGGCGGAGATGAAGCGGACGCTTGACGACGCCCAGATTCGGTCGCCGCGCCAGGCGACGGTAACGTATGTAAACCGCGAAGTGGGCGCGCAGGTGCAGCCGGGAAGTCGCGTAGCTATTGTATCGGACTTGTCGCATTTCAAAATAGAGGGGGAGATTGCCGATACGTATGGCGACCGTATTGCGCCGGGCAGCCGGGCGGTGGTGAAGATTGGAGCCGAAAAACTCAACGGGGTGGTGAGCGACGTGACGCCCCTGTCGCGCAACGGCGTTATTTCTTTTGCCGTACAACTGGAGGAAGACAACCACCGGCGTCTCCGGTCGGGTCTGAAGACGGACGTGTATATACTGAACGCTGTCAAAGACGACGTGCTGCGGGTGGCTAATGCGTCGTATTATACAGGTAAGGGGGAGTATAATCTCTTTATCGTAAAGGGCGACCGGCTGGTCAGGCGAAGGGTAGGGCTGGGCGACGCCAACTTTGAGTATGTGGAAGTGACGTCCGGCCTGCAGGAGGGCGACGAGGTGGTGGTTTCGGACATGTCGGCCTTTCGCGAAAAAGATA
>JAIRYL010000175.1 GCA_031267775.1 Tannerellaceae bacterium | reverse complement strand
ATCCCTGTAAAAAGCCGCTGTTGGCGTTCGTCCAACTGTTTATAATATCTTATTTCGTCTTCTGTGATCATTGAGTAATTTTTAATCGCAAAGTTACCACTTTATTTTTTTATCGTTACATAATTCATTCATGTTACTTTAGTTGGAAATAATTGCCAGACACGTTGTGCATAGGGATATAGGCATATAATCTGGCGTCTATGCTTCCTTCCTGTTTGCCGATAATCCCGAAGGGTACTTCTACGCTAAGGATATGATTGTATCCCTTTTTGGTGTTCACCATAAAAACCGTACCCTTCAGCGACGTTTTATCTTTGGACTTAACGCCAAAAAAAGCCGTGCATCCTTCCGAAAGACAATAATTTATCCATTGTTTCAGTTTTATACCTGTTTTTTCTTCCTTATATCCATACCTGTCGAAGATAAGATTCAGATCAAAATCGCCTGACGCCTGCGGGGAAAGCATCATATTTGCGATACTTTGATTTGTTTTTTGTTCATCATGAACCAATACATAAGCGTCTCCTTCCCGCACATAGTAGAGGTCGTTTCTTATCAGGTCGATCAGATAAGCCTCCCCCCTGTCTACATAGCTATCTGTAAGCGCTTGAAAGTCGTTCTTTATAGATACGGCAGCTTCGCGCTTTTCGCTGTGGGGCTTGTAACGGCGTATATCCCGAAGCAGGCGATTCTCGAGTTCCAGCAGGTTACATCCGCTCAGAAGCTGGAAATCCATATCAAACGTAATGGATAGCAGAGGCTTTTCTTCCTCCCGGCTCCAGGAAATACGATATGATTTTGAATGTAAATAACTTTCGTGAAAAGTCTCCGTCCCGTCGAAAGAAAAAAGATCGTCTACATTTCCATCGATATGAACGTTGTCTGCAAACAGGCGAATGGCAGGATCCAAGTCGGCAGGCAGTTGCAATTCCAGCAAATATCGCTCTAAGAAATCATATACCGGCGAAGGATTTACCAGGCGTATACTGTCATTCTTAAACAGCCGGAATCCGATATGTTCAATCTCGCGCCACGGATTAATACGCACGGTTAGCGGCTTAGACCGGTATGTATATGAATCATATACGCCGGGCGGCAAGCTGTTAATACCCGGCAGTTCCAACTGTCCGGCCATATCCTTCAGCCGGTTGGAGGCACAGGTTATTCCGGCGTTTTGCGCATGAGCATACGGCAGAAGGTTTACTAAAAAAACCAGCAGGATACGATATCCAGGCATTTGTTTCATTCGATTTATTTGATGACAACTTGATTACCGTCTTTCTGATACCAGGTAGCCAGATTGATTTTCCCGTTTCGGAACGAACCCTTGACCACTTCGCCCGGCGAGGCTATATAGTCTTTGCCGTCGATTATTTTGTGCTTCTTTTTAAATTCGAGCGTTCCGTTTCCATGCGGCGTTCCGTTTGCAATATCGCCCGTATAGACGGCATAATCAAGATTTAAAGAGCCGTAGCCATTTTCGCCGCCGGTTGGCGACTTTTCACCGCCGGTTGACGAATCTTCGCCACCGGTTGGCGGAGGAGGCGTTTCCTCAGGGAGCGTAACTTCATCTTCCGACGTTACGGAGGTTTCACCTGAAATAGTGGGGCCGGGCAACGGTTCCGGATATTCAGTCCCGGATTTCGACCAAAGGAAGTAAGCGGCTGCTCCGCCAACGATACCAAGAGCTACTACGATTATACCTATCTTTCCCCAAGAGGTAGACTGTCTGGGCGGAGGAACTTGCCGGATGGCTTCTTTACATTCTTCGCAAACAAAATCCTGCTCCTTCCTTATTTTCTGCACCTCTTTACTCTCGCATTTCGGACAGGGTTTTCCATCTTTATCGCGATTGGTACAGACCCCATATCTATACTTATCGCGTTCATTTACTTTTGCCATGATCTATGCTTTAATTTATATTACTTTTTGGTTATCAAATCCAGCGCTTTTTTAGCTTCCCCGCTATATTGCTGGTATTTGGGGGAGGTTGCGCTTGAACATTCTTTGCTTACATAATCGCGCATAATCAGTTTTACCCTGTCCATCATCGCCGTGCGTTCGCTCATCTTCAGGTTTGGATTTTTCAAAATCCCGTCCGCTTTTTCCTTTATCGTATCAAGCAGATCTTCCGTCAGTTCTTCGCTGGTCAGCAGTTCCGTAAACCGGGTTGACAGGAGCGTGACAATTTCAGAACCCCATTCGTCGACCGTAATAATACACCATCCTTTTTCTTCGCGTTCATTTTCGCGGACAGCTAAAATATCGTTGGCGGCAGCTACGAAAAAGTAAGGGATGAAATCTTTTGGAGAAACTTTTTCTTCGCCCATCAAGCCGGGAAGCTCCGTGCCATCCCCCTCGCTATGGAGTAAGAGACGGGCTTCTTTCGCTTCCATTTCATTTTTGTCGTTTACCATATCGTTGTATTCGCGCTCGTAAGAGGGTAACCAGGCAATGGCTCGCATCGGGAAACAATATTTGATAGAGACCACGGTGATTTCGTTTTTCCGTTCGCTGCTTGTATCAAAAGTCAACGTGTATCCAGGTGTAGCGTTACCAAAAGCGCCAAGTAAGTTTTCTTTCAATTTTTGCGTGAATACCTTAAGTGAATCATTGCCCTCATCGGTAGGCATAGTGATCAAGATAGCTTTACGATTGATCGATTCGGGATGAAGGATTGGATTCTGATGATCGTTATTTTTCAACACCTTCGATAGCTGACCGTCGTCTAATTTCAAGAATGTTCCACTCTGCTCAATAACCGAAGTGGCAAAATTGCGGACGTCGGTTTCCGTTTGCAATATCTTTTGCAGTTGTTGCAAGATATTAAGTCCCAGAATCCTGTCGTTCTTGCAATCCTGATCATGCTTTGTTCGTATGTCAGGACTAAGCTCCACGTCGAATATATCGAAGATGGTATTTTCGGAAGTAGCAGCCGCCAACTCGTTGAAGTGGGCATACGTACGGTTGCCGGCAATGGCTTTGCGGATCTTTCCCGCCCAGGTTTCCTGTTGATTCCTGTCTAAAAGCAAGGTCTGCTCAAACTTCGTCATTTTGTCGTCTTCGCTTACTTCTACAATTGCGCCAGACAGGTCGGCGATACCTTTTGCATTCCTATTGCGGTCAGCAATGCGCTTTTCGGCGGCGTCCATCGATTTGAGCAGTACGCCGATAAACTCGCTTACTTCCGCGCTAAATTCTTCAAACGCTATGCGGATCTTACCCAGCAGTTTGCCTTTGAATGCTACTGCAACACGTTGTGTTCTGAGTTTGTACAGGTCTTTCAAAATCCATTGATGATCGGAGTAGATACGCGCCGACTTTCCTGTTGCCCGCTGAAGTAGCGATAAATGGTTGTATTCATAGTTATTATCATCGGCTACCGCTTCATTTTGTCGTATCTTGTCGTCAATGGCAGCCAGGTCATTCTCTATCTTATCCCGCCGGTCTTTAATATGTGTCAATACCACATCGCATATATTCAGGAGATCTTCTAACGACAAAGCGCCTTCGTACCATTTTGCATATAAATCCTTCTCGATGCGTTCTACGATATAAGCGGCCTGCTCCCTAAGTAATTTGTCGTCTGACTTGTCTTTATAATAGGCTTCCACCCCCTGTTTGTTGCGGAAAGCATTTTTGTAGGTATCTGAGCAGAAGCCTTCGAGGAAATGCAAGGGTTCCTGATCGATACTTTTGGCGTCGTCATACGAATAACTGTTTGTCGTATCGCTCCAAAAGACCTCTATGCTGCCGCAATATTTATCGGCGTCGAAGATTTTATCTTCAAGCGTCAAATGCTTATCGTCCAGCAGCCATTCGCGCAGATTTTTGTCATTCAGGAAAAGTTCGCGATAATCCTTGCGGGCCGTTTCCTGCACAAAACCAAAGTCGTCCTTATAGTTGTTGTATTGCATCTGCCATAAAACACGTTCCCCTACCGTATAGGTAATATGCTCCATGATGCGTCTTTCGGGATAGATGATCCGTTTAATACCGAAGGTGTTAATCGCTTTCGTACGGGCACGTTCTTTGTCGGTTCCTTTCGATTTCTCACTATATTCAACACAGTAGTCATTTATGTTTTCCAAACTGTATGAACGTAGAAATTCATCAGTTACGCCATTTTTTTCTTTAAGGAACAAACGAAAATAAACCGTATCGGCCAACAACCGGGGTAATTCGGCGAACGAGCCGACGCTTACGTCGTTCTCATTTACATTGGAGTAAAGCATGAGTCCGAACTGATACACTGAGGCAATGTTCAAGCGTATATGTTCATCGCCACGAATGACGTCCGATGGCAGGAAACGCCCGATATTCAGCGCGCTCAGCTCTCGTAACGCGGCATAGCCGTTTTGATGATAGCGGCCTGCCTGGCATCCGGCAGGAATATCCAGCTCCGGTACCATGGCATAGACTACGATGTTGGCATTTTTATAACTTTCCTGCGCACGGGTTTGAGCAATCACATCAATGATAGCGCCGGAACCGGTTCCACCGGCCAGACCGGTAAAAATGTGTATATTCACCTTGTCTTTCTTGTTAATGGCTTTCAACTTCTCGTGCTGATTTTTTAGCGCCGACAGATATTTATTGCAGTTGGCAGCGAAAAGGATACGTCCGGCACGACGCTTTTGTCCGGCAGCCTTACCCACCTCTCCCAAAGTTTTCTTCATAGAGGCTCCGTTTTTTACGATTGTTTTCAAACCGGGAAAGTTGGACACATGCTCCAGTATCTGCCCCAGATCTGCTGATTTTATATCAACAAATTCGCTTTCGGTAAACGAGGCGTCTTTTCCCATTACCCTGAAAGAAGAATCTCCGGGAACCATCATTTCCCGGGTAGAATCTACATAAACATAACCAATGGGGAGCTTTGTCCGGTCGTCGTCATTCGGAAACTCCAGATAAATCCGTTTCCGGATCGCTTTCAATACTTTTCCGCCTGTTCCTCCCAAGCCAACTAAAATGTGATTTTCTTCCATGTTCATATATGCTAATTTTTGTATTTGTTTTTTTACATCCGACGCCTTTTGCGGCGATAATCAGGCGCCGAGGCAGGCCGTGATTTGTTTGCGCGATTTCTTCCCGATCCGTTCGCCGCCTGGTATAGCATGAT
>JAIRYL010000174.1 GCA_031267775.1 Tannerellaceae bacterium | reverse complement strand
ATAATTAAGCTCATTCTAAGTTTATAGTGAGGATGAGGCTTTATCCTGTATATTTTTATTAATACGTATGACGGTCGACAATATAAAAATAGCGATTATAGGTTTGGGGTATGTGGGTTTACCTTTGGCGTGCCTTTTCTCTGCCAGGTATCAAACGATTGGTTTTGATTTGAGCCAGTCTCGCGTGGATGCGTTGACAAATGGATGCGCAAGGCTGTTTGGAGCGGATAAGGAGCGGCTTCGGGAGGCAATTAAAAATGGGTTGGTATGTACAACCGACAGGGAGATGATCCGCCACTGCAACTTTTATATAGTTACGGTACCTACGCCGGTTGATTCGGATAATAATCCCGATATGACCTCGCTTTATAAAGCGAGCGAAACGATAGGGAGTATTCTGTCCAAAGGCGATATCGTAGTATACGAATCTACCGTGTATCCGGGGGCTACGGAAGAGGCGTGCGTACCTGTTATAGAGAGCGTATCGGGACTGAAATTGAATGAAGACTTTTTTGCCGGATACAGTCCGGAGCGCGTTAATCCCGGCGACAGGGATCATACGATAGAGAAGATAAGGAAAGTAACGTCGGGTTCTACGGCGGAGACGGGGAAATTGATTGACGAGGTATATGCTTCGGTTATTGTGGCGGGGACTCATCTGGCTCCGTCTATAAGGGTGGCCGAAGCGGCAAAGGCTATTGAAAATGCTCAACGGGATATTAATATCGCTTTTGTAAACGAACTGTCTATTATTTGTGAAAAATTGAATCTCGATACGCAGGATGTGTTGGAAGCGGCCGGCACAAAGTGGAATTTCCTGCATTTTAAGCCGGGACTTGTAGGCGGACACTGCATAGGCGTAGATCCTTATTACCTGGCGGAATGTGCAAAAAAGCATGGATATCGTCCTGAAATCATTCTGGCCGGCAGACGTTTGAACGACAGCATGGGAGAATATGTGGGCAATCAGGCGGTTAAATTGATGCTGAAAAAAGGTATCCCGGTCATTCATTCGTCAGTGCTTATTCTTGGTTTTACCTTTAAGGAAAATTGTCCGGATACAAGAAATACCAAAGTGATAGATATTGTCCATGTTTTAAAAGAATACAACGCCTGCGTTACCGTGTACGACCCCTGGGCTAATGCCGCCGACGTAATGGCGGAATATGGAATACCCGTTTATAACCGGTTGGAGGATAAGAAATACGACGCCGCTATTTTGGCCGTAGCGCACGACGAATTTAAGAATATCTCTTTTGCCGATTTGATGAAACCGGCGTCTGTTCTGTATGACGTAAAAGGCGTATTGAAACGGGAAATGGTTGATGGACGGCTTTAATTATATGCGACGCATATCTTGGAGGGATTGCGCTCCCTATGGATGGGGCGCTAAATGGAGCGTTTTTATATGGGGGGAGAGGCGTATGCTGCTATCTCCCCCCGATTGCTTTCCCAATCTTTACCGGTATGCGGCTATCGGGCGCGGCGCTATGGCGATGCTGCATAACCGGGATAGAACGGTTTCCCGCGTTTGCCGCTTTCTTTTCATTCCTCTATTACCTCTTCTATCACATTTTGTTGCCTTAAATCATGCCATATTAGTACCAATTTTGCGTAATAGCGCGATAAGTCATATTGTTCGTCGGCGTTTAGGAGAGGCGTAAAATCGGCGATTTTTATACACCATGCGTTAAATTCGTCTTCGTACTTGGCAATGGCCTCTTTATTGTCGGCCTGCAATGCTTCTTCGTAATGCCGGCATAAGTCGTTGAAAGAGGCGAGATGTTTTTCCAAATCCTGATTTTTAAAATCGGGCTTCCCGGAATTGCGAATTTCGTTGAGTTGAGTTTCGTTCCGCACCTCCTGTTCTTTCATAAAATCGTCCGAACTTTTAAAGTTCGTATTTGCCAAAACAACGCCCACAACCAGCGCCGCCATAACAGGCGCCCAATAAACAAAGGGCTTTCCTCCCACTTTCTTCCAATTAAGAAAGGCATATACCATCACTCCGCCGCCCAAAACAAGCAAACCGATTGCCAGCCCGATAGCGCCGAAAAGATTAAAAACAGGGATTAAAATATGAGGGACATTGTAAAGCAAGCGTTCGCCCGCCAAATAATTTGTTCCCCAACTGAAAAATACGACGCCGACAAGCGCAATGGCAAATGATTTTACTTTCTCGGCAACAACAGCAATTTTTTGTTTGTCCATACCCGTTAAATTTGTTTTTAATTATTTATAGTTTTCAATCCAATAAAAAGAATCCTTTTTCGCCTGAGAATGCGAGACGTTTATATCTGTAAAAAGCAATGCAGGGCGGCGGCTATGGCGGCGCCGGCTATCGGAGCCAGCGCCGGAATCCAGGCATACTCCCAGCGGCTGCTTCCTTTTCCTTTGATGGGCAGGATGGCGTGCATGATACGCGGGGCCAGGTCGCGCGCGGGATTGATGGCATATCCGGTAGGCCCTCCCAGCGAAAGGCCGATTACCCAGACGGTAAAAGCGACGGGGATGGCGCCTACCGAACCCAGTCCTATGGGCGCAGGGGTATCGTGCCAGACGATTTCGCCGTTTGCGATATAGAAGACGACAAACATGAGGACAAATGTTCCGACTGCTTCGGCGACAAAATTGATGGCCGGATTGTTGATTTCGGCGCCGGTAGCGAAAACGCCTAACTTTGCAGCCGCATCCTCCGTAGCGTCGAAATGGTCTTTATAAACAAGCCAGACGAGGCCTGCGCCCAGCATGGCGCCTGTCATCTGCGCCAAAATATAAGCGGGTACGTTAGACCAGGGAAATCCTCCGCCAATGGCCAGTCCGATAGAAACGGCGGGGTTGAGATGCGCCCCGCTATAAGGGCCGGCTACAACAACTCCGATAAATACGCCCAGCGCCCAGGCTGTAGTAACAACCATCCATCCGGCTCCGTTACCTTTTGTTTTATGAAGACAAACATTTGCGCATACGCCTGCGCCCATCAGGATGAGGAGCATGGTACCAATTAATTCTGCTATAAATGGAGACATATCAGTTGATTTTTACTTGTTAGTTTCATTCGGCAACGCCCAGCGCCTGGCGCTGTCGACGGCTTTGTGCCATTCTGTTAATAGCCTGTCGGCCTGTTCTTTTTTCATTTCCGGCTTAAAGACTTTATCCAGCGCCCATTGCTCTTTCAGTTCGTTGGTATCTTTCCAGTACCCTACGGCCAGCCCTGCCAGATAAGCGGCTCCGAGCGCCGTTGTTTCGAGTACCTTGGGGCGTACGACGGGGCGCCGGCTTACGTCGGCCTGAAACTGCATAAGGAAATTATTGGCAATAGCGCCTCCGTCTACCCTGATTTCCTTGGGTTTGTAAGTAATATCATTTTCCATGGCCATTAAAACGTCGTATACCTGATACGATATTCCCTCCAGCGCGGCTCGGGTAATATGGGCGGCTGTCGTACCTCTTGTGATGCCGATAATCATGCCGCGCGCATATTGATCCCAGTAAGGAGCGCCCAGCCCTGTAAGCGCGGGGACAAAATAAACGCCTCCGTTTCCGGAAACGGATTTAGCCATTTGTTCGCTGACGGCAGCGTTGGGTATCAGTTCAATACCGTCGCGCAGCCATTGTATGGCGGCTCCGCCCACAAACACGCTGCCTTCCAGGGCGTAGGTTATTTTGTCGTCGATTTTCCAGCCAATAGTGGTGAGCAGGTGATTTTGAGAAAAGACAGGTTTGCAGCCGGTGTTGAGTATCATAAAACAGCCGGTGCCATAGGTAGTTTTTATCATGCCTTCTTCCAGGCAAAGCTGTCCGAAGAGGGCAGCCTGCTGGTCGCCGGCCATTCCTGAAATGGGGATTCCCGATTTAAACAGCGAACCTTTCGATTCGGCATATACCTCGCTGCAACTAACCACTTCGGGCAGCATGGAGGCGGGGACGGTAAATAATTCGAGAAGCTCTTTGTCCCATTGCTGCGTGTGGATATTGAACAGCATGGTTCGCGAAGCGTTTGTAATATCGGTAATAAAACGTTCGCCTTTTGTCAGTTTCCAGATAAGCCAGGTATCGACAGTACCAAAACAGAGTTCTCCCCGCTCGGCGCGTTCGCGTATGCCTTTCACATTGTCCAGTATCCATTTTATTTTGGTAGCCGAAAAATACGCGTCGATAACCAAGCCTGTTTTCTGCCGGATATTTTCGGCATATCCGTTATCTTTCAATACTTCGCAATAATCGGAGGTTCTGCGGTCTTGCCAGACAATGGCGTTATAGACGGGAAAGCCGGTTTCTTTGTCCCATATAATAGTGGTTTCGCGCTGGTTTGCTATCCCGATGCAGGCAATATGGCTTTCCGAAGCGTCTGCTTTTGCCATAGCTTCTTTAATAACCGACGACTGGGTATACCAGATTTCGTTTGGATCGTGCTCTACCCATCCCGGATTGGGGAAATATTGCTGGAAGGTTTTCTGGGCTACGGTTATAATAGCGCCCTGCCGGTTGAAAAGGATGGCTCTCGACGAGGTAGTTCCCTGATCGATGGCTAAAACATATTTGTTTTTCAGATGCATATTTATATAGATTACTGGTTGGTTACGGGCTGTTTTTTTATACAAGTATATAATTAGCAGCTAATTCTTTAAAAGCATTTAGCTGTGTTTCTTTCCATGCGTCGTCTTTGGTTTGTTCGGCAGCGAGTATTTCGGCTACGCGGGGAGCCATTTCCACTGCGGCGCGGGCGTCGAGGAATAAAATCCGTAAACGCCGGGCCAGTATGTCTTCCAGCCTGCGCGGCATTTCATTGCGGACAATCCACACTACTTCGCCCACGGTATAGGCATATCCGGGGTGTAGCTTCTCCGCCATTCCGGGCGCCGAGGCAATCAGGTTTCGTATTTCGTCTGCATCCGATCCATACAGATAGAGCGGATCGGAGAAATCGGGATTGGGCTTTGAGCCGTGTATGGGGTATGATTCGGTTACGCAGTTGCGCATGGGCAGGCCGATATGCCGGATAGCAAAGTCTACGGTTTCCTGCGCCATCTTGCGGTAAGTAGTCCATTTCCCGCCGATGATTGAAATAAGCCCCGATTCTTCGCGTATGATTTTGTGGCTTCGGGATATTTCCTTTGTTTTTTTTCCTTCGCCGCGGGGAGCGGCCAACGGACGGAGGCCGGCAAATATAGAAAGAACGTCGCTCCGTTGCGGGGGGCGCGTTAGATAATTTCCTGCCGTATCCAGGATAAATTGGATTTCTTCTTCCAGCGCGACAGGTTCTTCCAGCGTTTCTTTCATCAACATATCCGTAGTGCCTACCACCACTTTGTTATGCCAGGGAACGGCAAAGAGCACCCGCCCGTCGGACGTTTTGGGAATCATGACAGCATAATCGCTTTCTAAAAACGATGCGTCCAGCACAAGGTGAACGCCCTGGCTGGGGCGTACCATCGGTTGTTTTCCCGGCGTGTCCATTTGCAGTATGCTGTCGGCAAATACCCCTGTGGCATTGACGACGGCGTATGATTTTACCTGATAGACAGTTGCGGTTTCCCGGTCTTGCACCGTTACGCCGGCTACTTTTCCATGTTCTTTCAAGAGGCCTGTAACCTTCATGTAGTTCAAGGCGCAGGCTCCTGCCTCTACGGCCGTGCGCATCATATTTATAGCCAGCCGGGAATCGTCAAACTGTCCGTCGTGATATAAAATTCCGGCCGTCAGTCCTTTCTTTCTGAGATTAGGGATTGTTTTGACGGAGCGTTTGGGGCCAATACACATGGAACGTCCAAACCGGAAGACGCCCGACATAAAATCGTAGACCACCAGTCCGCAGAAATAAAAAGGCCCTTCCCACCACCGGTAACAAGGAATCAGGAAACGTTGGTCTTTTACTATGTGCGGGGCGTTTTTCCTCAATATCCCGCGCTCGCGCAGCGCTTCCAGAACAAGCGAAATATTCCCTTGCGCCAGGTACCGGAATCCTCCATGCACCAGTTTTGTACTTCGGCTGGAGGTTGCTTTCGTAAAATCGGCTTGTTCGAACAAGGCGACTTTATACCCTCGCGTAGCAGCGTCAAGAGCAATACCCAAACCGGTCGCTCCCCCTCCAATAATAATAAAATCAAAGACAACTTCCGTCTCTGTCAAATGACGAATAATAGATTCGCGGTTCATATATACGTGAATTAAAGGATTAACCGTCCCAAATATAGGAAAAAGGAACAAAGGAACAAAAGGACAAAGAAAAAAAGGCAAAGTAGACGCATCTGAATTTTGTTGCGTATGAACTAAAAAGCATGATCCTCCCACCCCCAGACGCCTTATGAAAAAAATCCAACCCGTTATTTTTCATCTTGCCCCGTAATCCCAATCGCGCCGCCACGCCGGAGAGATGCGGTATTTGTTTTGTAGAGACGCAATGCATTGCGTCTCTACAAGTGCGCCCGCCCGCCCTTTGCCAAGAAATCCCCGACTGATTTTTTTCGTAAAAGACAGTCGCCAGTCAAAGCCCATCATTAGGGCGCGTCCCCCGCAAGGGGAATGAAGAATTAAAAATTAAAAATTAAAAATGAAGAATTAAAATAAATCGAACGGAAAAAAGGCACGGCAAGCATTCTACCCATGCAAGAAGCCTATGATACATTTGCTAATTCTTAATTCTTCATTCTTAATTCTTCATTTAATTGGGGCGCGTCCCCCACAAGGGGGGCCGGGCTTTCCGCTGCAAGTCCTCGCTCGCCTGCGGCTCGTTCCGGGCTATCCGCTCCAATCCCTCGCGCGTCGCTTCGCTCAAAGGCTCGCGCTTCGCGCCTCGCCCCGCCCCGCCCAAAAACGCTCCGCGAAGGAGACGCAAGCATTGGAGACGCAAGCATTGCGTCTCTACGAGCGCGCGCGGGATTCTCAATTCTCCATTCTCAATTTTCAATTTAATATGGTCTTCCTTTGCCGCAAAGCTTCCGGAAGCCTGTTCTTTTGTCGTTTTTTGCCCGAAAACGCACAGGAGAAAAAAAAAACGCGCAGGCGATGGAGACAAACAAACTGGAGAAAAAAAAAAACGCGCAGGCGATGGAAACAGACATACGGGAGATTTTTTTCATT
>JAIRYL010000089.1 GCA_031267775.1 Tannerellaceae bacterium | reverse complement strand
TAATCTGTCTTATAAAGAACAGGTTGTTAAATACGTTGTTGAACATCAGATACTGGAAAGCGTCGGCGATATAGCCGAAACGTTGATATTCCTGGTTGGCGCCATGCTTATC
This sequence comes from Tannerellaceae bacterium, assembly GCA_031267775.1. Classification (GTDB taxonomy): domain Bacteria; phylum Bacteroidota; class Bacteroidia; order Bacteroidales; family Tannerellaceae; genus DFXE01. The sequence goes on along the minus strand of JAIRYL010000089.1, from coordinate 6,489 downwards.
GTTGAACTGATTGACGTACACGGAGGATTTATGTTCATCACCAACCGCATTACCACCAAAGACAAGCGTAAGCTATTGGTACTGATTGCCACCATCACATTCTTCATGTCGGCGGTATTAGACAACCTGACGACCACGATTGTAATGATAGCGCTGATAAGCAAGCTAATCGGCAATTATAAAGAGCGCTGGGTTTTCGGCAGTATTGTTATCATAGCGGCCAATAGCGGGGGCGCCTGGTCGCCTATCGGAGATATTACCACCATCATGTTATGGGTGCGGGGAAATATCTCTACTTCGGCTACCATCCCGCACCTCTTCCTGCCAAGCCTCGTATCGGCGCTTGTGCCTATAATAATCGCCCGGAATCTTTTACATGGAAACGTCTCGTCGCCTCATACTATCCCCGATAAAACGATAGACGACGAATTATTGAAAAATCTTAAAACAAACGAGAAACTTTCCATCTTTACGCTGGGAATCGGTTGCTTATTATTCGTTCCGATATTCAAAACCATCACCCACCTGCCTCCATTCATGGGGATACTGTTAGGCGTCAGTATTTTATGGGTCTATACGGAAATTATGTACCGGCGCAATTCCATTCCCGAAAATTTAAAACTGCGGCTTTCCACCGTCGTTCACCGGATCGACGGTTCCACCCTCCTGTTTTTCCTCGGCATACTACTCGCCGTAGACGCCTTGCGGTGCGCCGGTATATTGAGCAGTTTTTCTACCTGGATGGACGTAAGTATCGGAAATGTATATGCCGTCAACATAATTATCGGAATCTTTTCTGCCATTGTCGACAATGTGCCGTTAGTCGCCGGAGCGATAGGAATGTATCCTGTGGCTACCGAAGCCACGATTGCCGCTTCGGCCAACCCTGATTACATGACGAACTTTGTACAGGACGGCGTTTTCTGGCAGTTCCTGGCTTACTGCGCCGGCGTAGGGGGAAGCATGCTGATAATCGGTTCGGCGGCGGGAGTGGTTGTTATGGGCTTGGAAAAGATAGACTTTATCTGGTATCTCAAACGTATTAGCCTGTTAGCCGCACTCGGTTATTTGTCGGGAGCAGGCGTTTATATCTTACAAAACATGCTATTTTAAACATCATGATACTATTAGCCGATAGCGGTTCTACTAAAACAGAGTGGCGTATTACAGACAAAGGAAAATCAATAAAAAGAATCCTCGCGCCGGGTATGAACCCTTATTTTCAACAGCCGGATGAAATCGGAAAGGTAATTGAGCAAAAACTATTGCCTGAAATAAACGGGTTTGCAATCGAGGCCGTCTATTTTTACGGAGCAGGCTGTGCGGTTCCCGAAAAAAACCGGCTGATTCGCGACGCCATACGTCATTACCTGCCCTGCCCTGTTGAAGTCTGCAGCGATTTAACGGGAGCCGCCCGCGCCTTATGCGGAAAACAGGCCGGCATTGCCTGCATATTGGGAACAGGCTCCAATTCCTGTTTTTACGACGGGAAAGATATCGTCAGGAATATATCGCCCCTCGGATTCATACTGGGCGATGAAGGAAGCGGGGCTGTACTTGGCAAATTATTAGTGGGCGACTGCCTGAAAAACCAGTTGCCCTTGCATCTGAAAAACAAGTTTATCAAACAGTTCCGCCTCACCCCGGAGGCCGTCCTTGAACATGTATACAAACAGCCCTTCCCCAACCGCTACTTAGCCGGGTTTTCCAAATTCCTTATCCAGAACATAAAAGAACCGGCTCTATACAACCTTGCGTACAACAGTTTCCGAAGTTTCTTTATCCGCAACGTCATGCAGTACGATCATTACAGAGATTATCCCATATCCTTCACCGGCTCCATCGCTTTTTATTATCAAGACGTATTATTAGCCGCCGCCAGATCATTCTCCTTACCTGTCGAACAGATTACCCAAACCCCTATGGAGGGGCTTTTATTTTATCATTCTTAATTCGGGCATTATGGCATTCCAGAAAATCACCGAATCCAATTCATTATACAATAATCTCGACAGCATGTCTGTTCACGAGCTATTGGCCGGCATTAATAATGAAGACAAAAAAGTAGCTCTTGCCGTAGAAAAAGAAATCCCAAAGATTGAACAACTGGTAGAAGGCCTTGTAAAAAGGATGAAACGGGGCGGACGCATCTTCTACCTGGGAGCTGGAACAAGCGGCCGTCTTGGCGTATTGGACGCGTCGGAAATTCCACCCACATACGGAATGCCCGATACGTTAGTTATCGGACTTATTGCCGGAGGCGATACCGCCTTACGCAATCCGGTAGAAGCGGCCGAAGACGATGAGGAGAAAGGCTGGCAGGAGCTGACAGAACATGATATCAACGCCAACGATACGGTAATAGGTATTGCCGCATCCGGTACGACCCTTTATGTAACCGGCGCTCTCCGAAAAGCCAGGAAACTGGGTATCCTTACCGCGTCTGTTTCATGCAACCCCGATTCGCCTGTAGCCGCCGAAGCAGATATTGCCATTGAACCCATTGTAGGCCCCGAGTTTGTAACCGGAAGCACACGTATGAAAAGCGGAACAGCCCAGAAAATGGTACTTAACATGATTACCACCGCCGCCATGATCCAATTGGGGAGGGTAAAAGGAAACCGCATGATAAACATGCAACTCACCAACCAAAAGCTGGTGGACAGGGGCGCGCGGATGTTGACGGAAGAACTTGGATTGAGCTACGAACAGGCCAAACGGCTGTTATTGCTACATGGTTCTGTTAAAAAAGCGATGGACGCTTACCTGAATGACGCTCATTAGTTTCTCCACCTGTGGAATCAGGGCTTGTTTATCGTCGTTATAAATAATAAAGTCGGCCCGCTCTTTCTTTATTTCGTCCGGCAACTGATTATGGACGCGCCGGATTATTTCTTCATACGGCGCCTTGTCGCGGGTAACAGCCCGTTCAATCCTTAATTCAAACGGCGCATATACCATTACCGACATGTCTACGCTTTTATCGAAACCGGATTCAAAAAGGATAGCCGTTTCTATTGCGCACACCGAAGTCTGTTGCCCGGAAACCCATTGAAGGAAATCGCGGTTCACTTCCGGATGAATAATTGCATTTACGCGGTTCAGGTTATCTTTATCATTGAATATAAGGGAAGCCAGGCGTTTTTTATCTAACGCTCCGTCTATATACAGGTCTTTTCCAAATAAATCGATAAGCCCCTTCCGTATGACCGGCGAAGTATTTGTTAATCGTTTACTTTCCGTATCGGCTATATAGACGGGAACTCCTGCCATGTCAAACAAAGAAGCTACCGTAGATTTCCCGCTTCCAATCCCTCCGGTAAGGCCTAACTTAATCATTCCGCGAATTTTGTTCCAAAATAAATTCGATTGAATCCGGCGTAATCGCCACTCTGTCTACCCAGTTGGGTTTCTTGGTTAAGAGAACAGGCAACATGCCGGATATATTCCTGTCGATATCAGCCACAGATACCTCTACCTCAAAATCGTCTTCCAGTAAATCCATATAACGGGATAATGGCGCCGTGCAAGTAATCTTCACCACAGAGGGAAACATCCGAATTGTATAATCAGACGGTATATTTACGCTCTTTAGCGGGATTTCCAGCGTTTTTTCAGTAAATTCTTCAATCGTAACAGTCACGGTTACCTTAGCGGTCTCAATTGTCATACCATCTATTTCTTCAAGCTGGACTGTACGATTTACCGACTGCTTCGCCTTTTTTATTTCCAGATACGCCGTCTTAACCGATTGTAAAGTATCCAGCGTTACATCGCTGGCATACACATTCACGGTAGGAGGCGTAATCACTATATTTTTCGATACGACAAAACCCGGCTCTGCCTGAATATCCCCGTTAAAAACGACAGGCAGATTCTTTTTTATCCGTTTACTGTACGATTCCTCTATCTGTTGCGGGTTAACGCTCAACAAGCTTGTTGTAGAAATGAGTCTTTTCATAATAGCGCCTTCCAGGTCGCTTCTTGTATAAACAAACGTCCCGCCCTTATCCGTATGTAAATTTTTCAGATTTACGTCTATCGCCGAAATTTTATTGGCAATCGAATAATTCAGCAAAACGCTTCCTTTATCCCGTACGCGAGCCGTTACTTCGGCAGGAGGGGATTGTACAAAAGCTATCTCCTGAGGCAGGTTTCTGTAACGCAGGGGAATCGTTACCTGTATTTCGTATTCTTCCTGCATGCTTTGCAACACCCAGAAACCGAACGAAATAAGAACAAATGCAAGAAAGATTAAAGCCTCTTTCCACTGATAACGGCGTAAAAGAACTTTAATCTTCCGTTGTATAGACTTGAAGGAGCGCTTTATGTTTTCAAGTCGTTCCATTTAATCTAATTTTATCGCTGTTGCTGCTGAACGTCTTCCGACGAAGCAAAAACAGACGATTTATCAATACGGATACGCACGCCGTCTGAAATTTCCACCAACATGTATGCGTCGCCGATTTCTTTTATCTTCCCGTAAATGCCGCCGGCCGTAATCACTTTGTCGCCCGGTTTCATCGCGTCGCGGGCTCTTTTTATTTCTTTTTGTTTCTTCTGTTGCGGACGAATCATAAAGAAGTAAAAAATGGCAATAATTACCACCATCATCAATATACCCGAGTATGACGATGCGCCGCCTCCGCCCTGGGCCTGAAGTAAAATACTAAGTAAATTCATTTTATTATCGTTTTATTTATTCAATTATAGACAGATATATACAAAAGTAATGATAATAATCAATCCTTAAACAATACCTTCTCTTTTTTTAACTCGTCTACCACCGAATCCAGTATACCGTTGATAAAGGTTCCGCTTTTAGGCGTGCTATAATATTTAGCCGTATCGATATATTCATTTAAACTAACGCGAACAGGGATAGAGGGAAACGTTATTATTTCGGCAATGGCTAATTGCATAATAATCAAATCCATATTAGCAAGGCGTTCTGTTTCCCAGTTTTTCATGTGGCGATCGATGCGTTCGCGATATTCGTCGCCATGTATAATCGCTTCGCGAAACAGCCTGATAGCAAACGCACGGTCTTCCCTGTCTTTAAACATAGGCATCAGTTCCTGTTTGCTTCCTTCCTTTTCTTCAAAACGCTTGATTGTTTTCAACACAAACGTTTCCACTATTTCAACATCGTCGTTCCAATAGATACTTTTATCTTCCAGATAGTCAACAATTATTTCATCTCCGCAAATCACCTTTTTTAATACGGAGCGCCAAAATTCCTTGTCGGTTTCATACGAATCGTCGGGATTAGCCAGATACTCCGTATAGGTTTCGGAAGCCACTATCAAATCCAACAGATTTTTAACGAAATCCTGATCATTACTCCACGAAATCTTACTTTCAGATATGTATTTATTCAAAGCTTCATTTTCTCTCAACTGTGCGGCAAAACGATTGTTTACCATTCGCATATTCGGATTCTTGTCATCCTCTGTAGGACGGTATTTATGTTTCCGGTTATCGAGAATACGATCTTGGAGGTTCGTCAAATCTAAAATCAGGAGAAGGATGTAATGGTATAAATCATACGATTTCTGCAAACTAAAGAGCAGTTCGTTTTCCGCAACTTTCAAGTCATTGTCCCCATTTTGGTAATACGCATATACTATTTGCAAGACTTTGATACGGATTAATATTCTGTTTATCATCGTTTAAAGGAACTTCTTTGTTTTTTGTTATCTTAATAGATTCTGGCTGCAAAGGTAGTCAAAGTTTACTTACTCTTTATCAACAAGCCAAATAAAAAAAGCAGTTTACCGTTTTACTACCTGTATTGGGCTTGTCTGATCCGGCGTTACAAACGCCAAAAAAAAGACCGCCAAGATAAATCCTGACAGTCTTAGTTCGGGTAATCGTTAGAAAAGTATTGGCTAAATTTAATACGCAATCTGGTAAATTATGTATAAATCAACTTGCCTGAAAATCCTCCATGCATCAATTTGCGAAGTTATTCTTTATACCAATCATATAACTTCCGCACTCCTTCTTCTATATCAATCCGGTGACGCCAACCCAAAGAATGTAGTTTTGACGGGTCTGTCAGTTTACGCATGGCGCCATCCGGCTTGTCTGCATTAAAGATAATCTCGCCGTTATAGCCAACCGTTTTTGCTATTAATCCGGCTAATTCTTTTATAGAAATCTCTTTTCCCGTACCTATATTAATATGGCAATTACGAACTTCGTCCGTATCTTTCGCTAAATCCTTAAAATCCACATGCTCCATTATATACACGCAAGCGTCGGCCATTTCTTCGCTCCAAAGAAATTCCCGTAACGGTTTCCCCGTACCCCATAACGCAACCGTATTGGCTGTAATACCGTATTCCAACAGAAGTTGCAAGATAACTCCTTCCTCCGTTTCTCCATTTTCCCCCTCTACCGGACGCTTGTTCAGGTCTTCGCGAATAGTCTCCCAATCCTGCTTATTTAAGGCGTTAGCCAAATGAATTTTACGAATCATAGCCG
>JAIRYL010000043.1 GCA_031267775.1 Tannerellaceae bacterium | reverse complement strand
CAACTGTATTTTATTCCGGTTCAGATCGATATTATTTTTAATGCGGGGAAAATAAAGGATACCTGTCAGATTAAACGGATAGTCTACATTTAAATGTATCCAGAATAAAGGCTCTTCGCTCATGGGGTATAAGCCCTGATAGAATTTCTTGTAATCTTCATCCGTAAGTTCGGAAGGCTTGCGTACCCAGGCCGGTTTTACGTCGTTAGCTATATTATCTTCATCCGTATCGACATATTTGCCGTCTTTCCATTCCTGTTTTTTACCAAAAGCAATAGGTATGGGTAAGAAACGGCAATATTTTTTCAGTAATCCGCTTATCTTGTCTTTATTCAGAAATTCTTTGTTTTCATCGTCGATATATAAAATAATATCTGTCCCGATATCTTCCTTTGTTGTTTCCGCTAATGTATACTCGGGATTTCCCTCGCAACTCCATTTCATCGGAACGGCGCCTTCCTTATACGATTTGGTTACGATTTCTACTTTTTTCGAGACCATGAACGTAGAGTAGAAGCCCAAGCCAAAATGTCCGATAATAGCGGCAGCATCGTTTTTGTATTTTTCTACAAATTCTTCAGCCCCCGAAAAAGCTATTTGATTGATATATTTGTCTATTTCCTCGGCCGTCATGCCGATACCCCGGTCGCTAACGGTAATTACGCCGGCTTTTTCATCCATCTTTATACGGATGGTTGAGTCGCCTAATTCGCCCTTGAATTCGCCTACCGAAGACAACGTCTTTAACTTTTGAGTAGCGTCTACCGCGTTAGATATTATTTCGCGAAGAAATATTTCATGATCGCTATACAAAAATTTCTTGATAATGGGGAATATATTCTCGCTTGTTACCCCAATGTTTCCTTGTTTTGCCATATATTTTCAGATATTACATTATTAATTTGTTTACAGGTTTACAAAAAAAATGCCGGATACTTATATCTGACATTTTTTCAGGTTCTTTTTTTCAGTTTATTCTTTCTTTTTTACTTCCGTAGTAAGTTTTTGTTCTTCTTTATTAAATTCAACGCGTATAACGTCTCCTTCGCTTACAGAAGCTTTAATAATCATCTCTGCCATTTCATCTTCCAGGTATTTTTGAATGGCGCGTTTCAAGGGACGGGCGCCAAACTGGACGTCATATCCTTTTGAAGCTATAAAATCTTTCGCTTCGTCTGTAAGTATAAGCGAGTAACCTAATTTCCGGATGCGCTCATGCAAGCCTTCCAGTTCAATATCGATAATCTGGTGAATAGCGCTCTTGTTTAACTGGTCAAACATGATAATGTCGTCTATACGATTCAGAAATTCGGGCGCAAACGCTTTATTCAGCGCTTTTTGAATGATACTGCGAGAGAAATCCCGGTCTGTTTCATCCGGCTTTTTGGTATTAAACCCTATGCCGTGGCCAAAGTCTTTTAACTGGCGGGTACCAATATTCGAGGTCAATATCAGAATTGTATTTTTAAAATCAATCCGTCTGCCTAAACTGTCAGTCAGGCGGCCTTCGTCCAATACTTGCAGCAAAATATTAAATACATCCGGGTGCGCCTTTTCAATCTCGTCTAATAAAACGACAGAATATGGTTTCCGGCGCACTTTTTCCGTTAACTGGCCGCCTTCTTCATAACCTACATATCCGGGAGGCGCGCCAATCAAACGCGAAACGGCAAACTTCTCCAGGTACTCGCTCATATCGATACGTATCAGCGTGTCTGGCGAATCAAACAGATATTCGGCCAGCTTCTTGGCCAGATGCGTTTTACCCACGCCTGTCGGCCCCATAAACATGAATGTTCCGATAGGTTTGTTCGGATCTTTTAATCCTACCCTGTTACGCTGTATAGCTTTTACAATTTTGGCAACGGCTTCGTCCTGCCCGATAACCTTGCGTTTTAGTATGTCGCCCATTTCAAGAAGTCTGACATTTTCGGCCGTTGCAATTCGCTGAACAGGTACGCCCGACGTCATGGCAATCACTTCGGCTACCTTTTCTTCGTCAACCGTTTCGCGATGTTCTTGCAGTTCCTGTTCCCATTTTGATTTGGCAGCTTCCAGTTGCAACAGGTATTGACGTTCTTTATCGCGGAAACTGGCCGCCAACTCAAAGTTTTGAGATTTTACGGCGGCAAGCTTTTCTGTTTTGGTATTTTCTATTTTAGCTTCTAATTCTTCAATACTCTTTGGTACGATTATATTAGATATATGTACGCGCGAACCGGCTTCGTCCAGAGCGTCTATAGCTTTATCGGGGAAATTACGGTCGCTGATATATCGTTCGGCAAGGTTTACGCAAGCTTTCAACGCCTCGTCTGTATAAATAACGTTATGATGTTCTTCATAACGCTGTTTGATGTTTTGCAGAATCTGTAAGGTTTCTTCAACAGTTGTCGGGTTTACGATTACTTTTTGAAAACGACGTTCCAGCGCTCCGTCTTTCTCGATATTTTTACGATATTCATCCAGCGTAGTGGCGCCGATACATTGTATTTCGCCGCGAGCCAAAGCGGGCTTTAACATATTAGCGGCGTCCATCGAGCCTGAAGCGGAACCGGCCCCTACGATTGTATGTATTTCGTCGATGAATAAGATAATATGAGGGTTTTTTGATAATTCGTTCAGTATCGCTTTAATGCGTTCTTCAAATTGTCCGCGATACTTTGTGCCGGCAACAATAGAGGCCATATCAAGGCTTATAACGCGCTTATCAAATAAAATACGCGGTATTTTACGCTGTATGATCCGCAAAGCCAAACCTTCTGCAATAGCCGATTTCCCAACGCCCGGTTCGCCAATTAATACCGGATTATTTTTCTTCCGCCGGCTTAGTATTTGCGCCAGGCGCTCGATTTCTTTTTCACGGCCTACAATCGGGTCTAAGCGGTTTTCAGATGCTGCGCGCGTCATATCCGTGCCAAAGTTATCCAGCACGGGCGTATCGTTCGGCGATTTGGGTTGCGTTGGATTCGACGAACGGGGCGGTTCTTTTCTGGTTGAAAAACCTTCATCTTCATCGTCGTCCGTATATCCGTCGCTTATCTCGTCATCCTCTTCTTCATAATCATCCATTTCTCCCATACCTGTGCTGTTTACCAAACTTTTATACGCTGCGCGATACGTTATGCCTGCCAAACCTAATATTTTTGCGGCGCTATTAGACTCTTCTTTCAGAATAGCTAAAAGCAAGTGTTCGGTATTCGTCTGTTCGCTTTTAAACATACGCGCTTCAAGCATACTCATACGCAAAACCCGTTCGGAAATTTTACTGATAGCAATATTATTTTCGGATACTTCGTCTACTTCGACAGAAGTTCGTATATCCCGTTCTATTTTTTTCTTTATATCATACATATCGGCATGTAATTCATGCAATATTTCGATGGCTTTGCTTTCACCGTCGCGAATGATACCCAACATAAGATGTTCGGGACCGATAGAACCATTCTGAAGCCTTGCCGCTTCTTCCCGGCTATATGCAATCACATCGATGAGTTTTTTTGAATAATTATTGTTCATCTTATATAATTGTAATGCTACTACTTAGCAAAGTTAATAATCTTTGACTATATTATGTCAAAATCTGTGCCAATATTGAAAACATGGCGAGTGTCTGTTTGAATGTTTTCATTTCAGGAGGCGCCGGAATTTACGTTATAACATGTTCAAACAGACTGAACCAACCGAATGATATATCCGGCTGATTCAGTTTAACGAGTTTATCATAGTATAGACTTTATTCTACTATCATCATTTTATCGCCTACCGACACTTTGTCAGTCTCATGGATATATACTTCTTTTATGATACCGTGAATCGGGCTGCGAATTTCATTTTCCATTTTCATAGCCGCCAATACGCAAAGCGGGTCGCCGGCTTTTACTTCATCTCCTTCTTTTACGTATATTTTCAGTATCGCGCCCGGCATTTGCGCCGTAATAACTTGCCGCCCTACAATGGCAGACTGCGTACGCGCCTGGCGCATCTTTTCTAATTCGCCTGCTACTTTTATTTGAAACAGATCGCCTTTGTTTTTTACTTCGTATGCCGAATCGCCAATACTGGAAATTTGTACGCCATGCGAACGGTTATTCAGAATCATTGAATAAATGGTATCGCCCCCTACATTATAATCTACTTCATATACTACTCCGTTAACAGATACCTTTTTGGTGGCTCCGTCTTCAAGTATGTCAATCTTATATTCCGTACCGGGCATATCGTTTACCGTAGCAAAATAAGTTGCCAGCGCTTTATGTATCACATTTTTTTCCATCATCTAAAAATTAGTAACCGCCATTTGTAATTTACCATAATGTTTCCAGAGAGATTCGCCTACCAGCGGAACGGTTGTTGCGCGGGCTGCGGCTTCTTTTTCTTCTTCAAAGTGTTTTAGAGCGGCAGCGATTACCGCTATAACGGGGTCGCTGTTCTTCTTTCGCATCAAGTCTTCTTTATCAAATGTAGTATCGATAAAGGTAGTATCGTAAGCGCCGTTCAGAAACGTTTGGTTGTGCAATACATTTAAATGGAAAGGAATCGTCGTTTTTATTCCTAATATTTTGTATTCGCGCAAGGCGCGTATCATATTGGATATGGCCGATTCGCGATTACGTCCCCAGGAACAGAGTTTGGCTATCATCGGATCGTAGTGAAGCGAAACTTCAAACCCTGCATAAGCGGCGCTATCCAACCGGATGTTACGGCCTTCGGGCGCTTCCCTTATTTTGATAATACCGGGCGAAGGCATGAAATTATTGGCAGGGTCTTCTGCGCAAATACGACATTCGATAGCGGCGCCTCTAAATTCTATGTCTTCCTGTTTGTAAGGTAAACGATTGCCTGATGCTACCAGTATCATATCGCGTACGATATCTACGCCCGTACAGGCTTCGGTAACCGGATGTTCTACCTGCAGGCGCGTATTCATTTCCAGAAAATAAAAGTTCTGATCTTTATCCATCATAAATTCTAATGTGCCGGCGCTGTTGTATCCTATCTTTTTACACGCTTCTACGGCTATAGAGAGCATTTTACGGCGGGTTTCTTTCTTGACGAAAGGCGAGGGGGCTTCTTCTATTACTTTTTGATTCCGGCGCTGGATGGAACATTCCCGCTCGTATAAATGAATGATGTTGCCGTATTTGTCTCCCAAAACCTGTACTTCTATGTGGTGCGGCTGTTCAATATATTTTTCAATATAGATTGAATCATCGCCAAACGAATGAGCGGCTTCGGAACGAGACATACGGAAGGCTGCCTCCAAATCATTTTCGCCGCGTACCAGCCGCATGCCTTTTCCTCCGCCTCCGGCAACCGCTTTCAGCATAATCGGATAACCTGTTTCTCTGGCCAGCGCCTTTGCTTCTTCAAGGCTGGTAACAGGGGCTTCCGTACCGGGAACGACAGGAACTCCGGCTGCTTTCATTATTTTACGAGCTTCCGTTTTTAATCCCATTTTTTTAATTATATCGGCGCTTGGTCCGATAAAGATAACGCCTTCTTCTTCGCAACGACGGGCAAATTCTGCATTCTCGGACAGAAAGCCATATCCCGGATGAATGGCCGCTTTTGTTTGCTTGGCCAGTTCTATAATTAAATCCGGTTTCAGATAAGAGGTATCTTCTCTGTTTGCCGAAATGCAGTAGGCTTCTTCGGCATATCTTACATGTAATGCGCCACGGTCTACATGCGTGTAGATAGCTACGGTTGGTATATTCATAACGCGGCAAGTACGGAATATGCGCATGGCTATCTCGCCACGATTCGCTACTAATACTTTCTTTATCATCATTTTAATTTTTACTGTTTACTTCTCGGTTGTTTGCGATTTTTCTCCGTCTCCCGTTAAAGCGGGAGATTTGAATGTTTTTTTGGCGGATTGGATTGCCGTTTATTGGCAAGGAGTTCAAAACTGCGGATCAGTCGGGGACGCGTTGCCGCCGGTTCGATTATTTCGTCTACATAACCTAATTCTGCCGCTCTGTAAGGATTGGCAAATTTTTCCCGGTAATCATCCTGTAACTCTTTCCGTTTCGCTTCGGCGTCTTTAGCCGTGGCAATTTCTTTTCGGAATAAGATATTAACGGCGCCATCCGCGCCCATAACTGCAATTTCGGCAGTAGGATAAGCAAAGTTTATATCTCCGCGAATATGCTTGGAACTCATCACGTCGTATGCTCCTCCATAAGCCTTGCGAGTTATAATAGTTACCTTGGGAACGGTAGCTTCGCAATAGGCATAAAGCAGTTTGGCGCCATGCCGTATGATACCGTCGTATTCCTGGTTTACGCCGGGCAAAAATCCCGGTACATCGACAAATGTGAGGAGAGGGATATTAAATGCATCGCAGAAACGGACGAAACGCGCCGCTTTGACCGAAGCGTTAATGTCTAAAGTACCGGCTAAGGCCGATGGCTGGTTGGCTACTACTCCAATTGTTTTACCGTTTAAACGAATATAACCTGTTACGATATTTTTAGCATAATCTTCCTGTATTTCAAAGAAATTTCGATCGTCGGCAATAGACGTAATCAATTCTATCATATCATAAGGCTGATTCGGATTAGACGGAATTAAATCGTCCAGCTTGGCCTCTATTCTGTTTGGACTGTCGGTGGTGGGTACAAACGGAGGCTCTTCCATATTATTATTGGGAAGAAAGGATACTAATTCCCGTATCTTTAACATACAGTCTATGTCATTATCGGCCGAAAAGTGAGCGACGCCCGATTTGGCGGTATGAATATCCGAACCTCCTAATTCGTTTTTAGTAACATCTTCCTGCGTCACGCTTTTAACTACCTCCGGCCCGGTAATGAACATATAACTGCTTTCTTTCACCATAAAAATAAAATCGGTGAGGGCAGGCGAGTATACGGCCCCGCCGGCGCACGGCCCCATAATGGCGCTGATTTGAGGAATTACGCCCGAAGCCAGCGAGTTACGAAGAAATATCTCCGCATATCCGGCCAACGAACGCACGCCTTCCTGTATACGAGCGCCTCCCGAATCGTTCAGTCCTATAACAGGAGCGCCTAATTGCATAGCCATATCCATGATTTTACATATTTTACGCGCGTATGTTTCGGACAACGCGCCTCCAAAAACAGTAAAATCCTGCGCAAAAACAAAAACCGTTCGTTTGCCAATAATACCATACCCTGTTACTACCCCGTCGCCTGACGGGCGTTGTTTTTCCAAACCAAAATCATAGCATCGATGCGTAACAAATTTGTCTATTTCAACAAAAGTTCCTTTTTCCAACAGTAACTCAATCCGTTCTCTGGCCGTTAATTTACCTGCTGCATGTTGTTTTTCAATGCGAGCTTCCCCGCCCCCCAACTCAGCTTGCTGATTTAAAGCATTCAATTGTTCAATCTTTTCTTTCATGGCGTATATAAACTTTTATAAGTTTTCACTAAATATAATAATATCTAATAAATAAACAATTTATATGTCAATAAAGTTTATCAATCCGCCTATTGATTCAATCTATTATTTTAGAAACGGGGAGAGGAGTTATTCGGCTATCCCCCAATCGCTACGCTTCATTGGGGGTTATCGATATTCAGACCTGCGGGCTGGGGTTATAACGCTTCAATCCTGTTCTCCGAATATATGCAGACCTGCGGACACGCCGGCGACCCGGGAAAAGCCCGCCCGCCTTTCAAATGCAGGACAGGCTTATCCTTTAGAAATGAAAAATAAATAATATATGCCCGGAATAACCCATAAAATGAAAATCTTTACACATGCAAAGAAAACCGTTGCATGTGCGATGGAAATCGTTGCATGTGCGGGGGAAACCGTTGCATGTGCGGGGGAAACCGTTGCATGTGCGGGGAAAACCGTTGCATGTGCGGGGAAAACCGTTGCATGTGCGGGGGAAACCGTTGCATGTGCGAGGGAAACCGTTGCATGTGCGGGGGAAACCGTTGCATGTGCGGGGGAAATAGTCGCATGTGTGATGGAAACCGTCGCATGTGCGGATTTTTTTTTATTATATGTATTTCCGGGCAAATTTCACGCGAAAAAATGATTTATTTCTCTTTTTTTTCATATCCCCCAATCGCTACGCTTCATTGGGGGTTGGATCGCCTGCAAAATCTTGTGTTTCTTCACAGACCGCAGGTCTGATTGTTAATAACCCCCAGTGAAGCGAAGCGACTGGGGGATACTGTCAGTGAAGCGTAGCGACTGGGGGATACTGTCAATGAAGTAAAGCGATTGGGATTTGTGCAGGATTTGCGGGCGCATCGCGACGACGACGATAAGACAAAAACGGTCGTTTAATTAAACGCGAATGTAGGAATTAAATTATAAACTCAAACGCTTTCCGAATCATAAAATAAACCGGCGTATTCAATTTATTTTCAACCGATAACTTAAAAGCGGAACAGAACGGCCGCCACAGCCCCAAACGCCCCGTATCCTGCCCAAGTTAAACGACCGTATTATTTATGCGGCCGGGAAAAAGCAGTAAACACATAGAATGTAAACCTGTACGCAGTAAACAGGTATGACGCGCATACCGAAAACGCCCGCCCCCTCTACGGAGAGAACGGCAGTCCTGCTCTTTCGGAAACCAATGAATAATCCTCGCGCCGGGACTGAGCGAGACAACGTATTCTTTATATGAGAAAAAAACAATACCCTGCCGGCGTACACGCTAACCCGGCTATCGACGACAGGCTTCAGGCCCGTGGAGCAACGCAACGTATTTCACACGCAAACAATTTAAACCTGCAATAAGATGAGAAAGTTAGTCAACACCAAACTGTTTATTTTAGTAGCCTTATTGAGTTGCGCCATGTCGCAACTGGAGGCTAAAAACGTATATGTTTCTACTTCAGGAAGTACATCCGGAGAGGGAACAGACCCGGCTTACCCGGTGGATCTGGCCCGGTTTCTGGCGATTTTTAAAGCCCATACAAGCGCCCAGGGCGCTACGTTCAACGCCTATTTTGAGCCTGGAACCTATACCCTGACGGAAACCCTGACGTTAGGCGCCGCTCAGGGAGGCGTTCTGTTCGTTTTGGATAAAAAGGCCGGAACGTCAGGCAATGTTACAGTTAAGCCTGCCAATACTGCCGCTAAAAACAGTACCGGCGTTTTCCGGTCTACAGTTAAAGACAAAGGATGTAATATCACGTTCCGGAATATGATATTCGACGGATTCTGGGGACATGCCACCAGCGCCACCGGCGACGACACTTACAGGGTCTTTGGAATCTCGCATAATGGCAATGTGCTTACGATAGATCATGTTACGGTTCGGAATTCCACCGATGGTTATAACCTCTTTGATCTGCGCGCTACCGATACCGGCTTTCATGTTTTTATTTCTGAAATAAATATATATAACAGCAGTATTATAAATAACAAAAGAGCTTCGGGATATGCAATATGTGCCGCCCATAATGGAAATATGAGAATATACAACAGTACGTTTTCAAACAATATGATAACTGCAACCAATAATCCGGTAACTTACCTCACTTACGCCGATCTCC
>JAIRYL010000078.1 GCA_031267775.1 Tannerellaceae bacterium | reverse complement strand
AACAAGATATACCCGTTTTCGTTCCCGAACGCCTCAGGCGTTCCATGTTGGTAACCCCCGGTAAAGCGAAGCGACCGGGAGCATGCGGAACACGCCGCGCTGCGCCAACCTGTAAGGTTGAACTCCTCGGAGTTCGGAGAGAGGGGCGAGGGGCGAGCGTCTGGCTACCCCCCAGTCGCTTCGCTTCACTGGGGATTACTGTCCCGACGCATCCTGCGATGCGTCGGACCCGCCCCCTTATGCTTTGCAAAATGTAAAACAAGAAAAAAAGGGGACTGATAATAGATCCGGTTTCGAGGGGCGGGAAAACCGTTTTGCATAAAGCGTCTGTTGATGAAACGGGGCGCGCGGGGGGATAGGGCGACAGCGGGCGTCCGGTTGACCGGACGCCCGCTGTCTGTTAGTATAATATTCCGGATTATATCTTTTCGAGCGTAGCTTTCAGGAAATTCCAGACTTTCTCTACCGAAGGGATGTAGACTTTTTCGCCCGGCGAATGAGCGGATCGTATGTCGGGGCCGATGGATACCATGTCCATATCGGGGTAGATACCCTGTATGATACCGCATTCCAGTCCGGCGTGCACTACTTTTACGGCGGGTTTTACGCAGTACAGGTCTTCGTAGGCTTCTTCCATGCGCTTCAGCAGGGGCGAATGGATATTGGGCTGCCAGCCGTTGTACGGCCCGCTGTATTCCACTTTGGCTCCGGCCAGGGCAAATACGCTTTCCAGGCAGGAGCATACGTAGGCTTTACGGCTTTCGGTAGAGCTTCTTACCAGTATGGTAGCTTCTATCAATCCTTTTTGCGAAGCCACCACGGCCAGGTTTGACGACGATTCTACCGTTCCCGGAAAATCGGGCAGCATGGCAAATACGCCGTTCGGGCATCCTTCTACGGCATTAATCAAGTCGTCCTGTATTTGTTCGGGTATCAAGGTTTCGGGCAGCTCCACCTTTTCGGCCGTAAAGCAGACGCCTTCTTCTATGCCTTTATACTCGGTACGGTACAGATCCTGAAAGTCGGATACCATTTCCCACAGCATCTCGGCATTTTCGCCCGGAATTGTTATAATGGCAGAGGCTTCGCGCGGGATAACGTTTTTAAGCGTTCCGCCCTGTACGGACGACAGGCGCGCGCCGCATTCGGTAACGGATTCTTTGAGGAAGCGAAACATCAGCTTGTTGGCGTTGCCCCGTCCCAGGTGAATATCCAGTCCGGAATGTCCGCCTTTCAAGCCCGTAAGACTTATTTTTACGGCCACGTCGCCTTCCGGTATATTCGTATCGTCTTTTTCATACTGAAACGAAAGGGTTAAATCCGCTCCTCCGGCACATCCTGCAAAGAGTTCGCCTTCGCCTTCCGAGTCGCAATTAATAAGCGCGCGTCCTTTCAGGAAGCCCGTTTTTAATGCCATCGCGCCCTCCATGCCCTGTTCTTCGTCTACCGTAAAAAGGGCTTCCAGGGGGCCGTGTTTAACCGTCCTGTCGGCCAGCGCCGCCATAGCCAGCGCCACCCCTATGCCATTGTCGGCGCCCAGGGTGGTGCCTTGGGCCGTAACCCAGTCGCCCTCTATATAAGCGTTTACGGGGTCTGTCCGGAAATTGTGCGCCACGGCGTCTGTTTTATCCGGTACCATGTCTAAATGAGCTTGCAAGATGATGGTTTGGCGGTTTTCCATCCCCGCCGTACCCGGTTTGCGGATAAGCACGTTTCCCGCCTCGTCTTGCACTGTTTCCAGGTTTAATTTTCTGCCAAACTCCGCTACAAAACGGGTAACGGCTTCCATGTGTCCGGTAGGTCTTGGAATCTGCGTCAATTCATAGAAATACCCCCATACATGATTTGGCGTAAGTTTTTTAATTTCTGCCGACATTTTTCTGCGTTTTTATTTAAAATTTCATCAAATATACAGCTTATTTTGATATATCGCATAGAGAAAAGCTTCTCATATACAGATTCTTTATTCTTGCCTGTCGCTTAGCAGGGCGGCTATTTTGTTCTTTAGCGCCGCCGCTTTTACGGGTTTGGATATATATCCGTTAAAGCCGCTGTCGTAAGCGCGCTGTTCGTCTTGGGCAAAGGCGTTTGCCGTAACGGCTATAACGGGTATTTGCCTGTCTGTCTGGCGTATCTCCTTCAGCGCCTGATAGCCGTCCATAACGGGCATTTTAATATCCATCAAAATCAGGTCGGGGTAATGCGTATGATACAGCTCTACCGCTTCCTGTCCGTTGCGGGCGTAAAGCAGGTTGTATTCTTTAAGCATGGCGCTTATCAGGATATAATTGCTTTCGTTGTCTTCGGCTATCAGGAGGGTGGCCTTTTTGTGGTATTCGTCTACAAAAACCACCTGGCGGCTTTTCTTCTTTTCTTCCTGCGTGCCGGCCAGCGCCTTTTTGGGCAAGGTAAACCAAAAGGTAGAGCCTTTTCCAAAGTCGGATTCCACGCCTATATCGCCTCCTAATTTGTTTACGATGGTTTGACAGATAGAAAGGCCCAGGCCTGTCCCCTGCACAAAGCTGTTTAGCTTGACAAAACGTTCAAATATATGGGTAAGTTCTTCTTTTCTGATACCGACGCCGGTATCGGTTACATAAAAATAAAGATCGTTTTCCCTGATCCGGTAACCAAAGCGGATGCTTCCTTCGTTTGTAAACTTGATGGCATTGTTCAAAAAGTTTGTCATTACCTGCAGGAGCCGGTTTTTGTCTGTCCGAATCGCGCAATACGGCGCTTTATCTTCAAAAAAAAGCTGCACCGTCTTCCCGGCTTTTATCCGCGAGGTTTGTTCTATGTCGGCAAACAGCCGGTTTACGTCTACGTTTATAAAAACAAAGTCCAGCGTGCCGGCTTCAATCTTGGCCAAGTCCAGTATATCGTTAATCAGTTGCAATAGCAGCTCGTTGTTTGTGTTGATAATCCCCGCGTATTCCGCCCGTTCGTCCGGGTCGTCCGTCAGCGCCAGCAAGTCGGAAAAGCCCACTATCGCGTTCAGCGGCGTGCGTATCTCGTGGCTCATATTGGCCAGGAAGGCAGATTTTAACCGGTCTGATTCTTCCGCTTTCTCTTTTGCTTTTATAAGCTCGATCTCTGTTTTTTTCAGCGAAGTAATATCTTCTTTTTTAACCACTATTCCCAAAAACTCCCCTTTACCGTCTGCAATCGGATTGGCCAGCACATGTATATACCGGTTAGCCGCGTAATGCTGGATAGCTTCCGCCTGCCGCCGGGTAGTCATAGCCTTTATAACCGTGCAGTTGGCGCAATAGGGCTGCCGGTTGTTTTCCATCAAACAGCAGTTTCTCGGCCCAAATTGGGGAATACATTCAAAACCGGCGTCGTTATGCCACTTAATCGTATAGTCGGGCTTGATAAAGACGATGGAAGCCTGCACATTATTCATAATAATGGCGTTGTCTGCCTGTAAATCCATCAGCCGGTCTTTCAGCCTGTTCAGCCGGTAATAAAAGTAGGCCAGCATAAAAAGGAACAGCAACAGGATAAACGTTACGGCAAGCAGTATTTCGTATTTATGCTGCGACAGCAGGTTTACATCCTGGTTGATAAATTCCGCGCCGGCCGGCAGCAGCCGGAGGTCTATCTTCTTCTCCTTAATTTTATGCATGTCAAAAACGTAGCCGTTGGGCAATAGCGTAGCCTGCACATCGTTCATCCGTATCGCGCCCTTCTGCAAGTCTGTCGCCCGCCCGGCCAGGTCCCTCCCAAGCGAGCGATACTGCGGCACATATCCCCCGATAGCCCAGTGCCCGAATCCGGTAAAAGAAAGCGTAAAGGCCGGCAAATCCGGACGGGCCGACATCATAGAGTACGTAGCGTTTCCCACATTATAGCGCTCGTTCATGTCTATCCGCCATGTCCCCAATAAAATGGCCGTATGGAGGGGCAGTTTTTCTATTTGCTCAATGATGGTGTAAATACTGTTTTTCCGTCCGTCTAACAGGATAAGCTCCAGGCCGTTTATCTTTTTCATTTCCTTCTCTACATGCGACTGCAACGCAACGCCCCCATAACTGTTGTCGGTAATCAGGCCGATGTATTTTGTATCGGGATACAGTTTTCGTATCAGGTCGATGTTTTTTTTAACGTCGTACGAATACAGATAGCCCGACGCCTTGGGATGAGCGTCCAGTACCTGCCGGATATCGATACTCTCAGGCGTCCAGTCTCTCAGCGACGTGGCAGAATCGGGAAGCAGAATCGTATGATCGCTCACCATAGCGCATAAAACGGGAATCGTATTTTTATCCGCCCGATCGATAGACAGGTAAGACGACCAGCCCTCCTGTCCGAGGATAACAATCAGGTCGGGCTTGTTTTCCCCGGCGTGCTTTGCCAGGATATCCTCCATTTTAATTTTCCAGGCCGGCGCTTCAAAAAGACTCTTGCAATTCATGTTTTCAATAACAATAGACGATTTTCCCTGCAAGCGTCTGTATTCTTCAATAAATTCAAAGATGTTCCGGGTTACATTTTCGGTATTGGGGTTATAAGAACTAATAATAAGTATTTTACTCTCTTCATCTGCGCAAACGGGGGAGGTTATGAATAAAAAGAGCATAGATAAAACAAAAAGAAGATACCGATACTTAGCTGCAAAAAATGATGTGAAACAGTTCATTGTTTTTCAAATATGTCCGGCGCAAAAATAAGTATTATTCAGGAATAAAAAATAAAAAAATAAATAATATTAATACCCCTAACCAAATACGACGCGGCGTTTATTCCGTCAACAGCAAAAGTAGCGGCAGGCTGTTTTCCAGGAATTTAGGGAAGGCGCTGTTTGTCATTTGGATTTCAAGTTTACCTTCTCGCCTTATATCCGCCGGAACAATAAATGTTCCATCCGGATAGAGATAATTTATCACATTTCCGTATCGATAAACCGTAGTTTCTCCTTTAATTATTAAATCGGATAAATTCAATCTTACGCCGGCTTTTACCCCGGATATATGGATTCGTTGATACTCATAATGAAATTCGTCAATAGACAGGCGGGGGAGTTTGCCGAATGCAATTTGGTTTCCCCAACAACTAAGGTATGTTATGGCCGGCAAATGGCGAACGTCTAAAGAGGTTAGATTATTAAAGAAACAGTTAATGTAGGTCAGTTTGGTTAGCTTTTCTACCGGAAGAGACGTTAATTTATTAGAGAAACACGACAGTTGCGCCAGATTGATAAGGTTGTCTATTTCCAGTATATGTAAATTATTCAGCGAGCAATCCAGGTACGATAAACAATCCAGGCCGGCTATCTTTAGCGAAGACAAATTATTAGACGAACAGTCCAGATACGCCAGACGCGAGAGCGCATCGCAATGCAGGGAAGTTAATTGGTTTTTATAGCAGGACAGTTTTTCTAAAGCGGTTAATCCGTCTACATTCAGCGTGTCTAACCGGTTGGAAAAGCAATATAATTCTTTCAGTCCCGGCAGGTTTTTCAGCGTAAGCGACGTAAGGCTGTTTCCAAAACACGACAGTTGCGCCAGGGCGGTCAGGTTCTTTATTTCCAGCGATTCTATCCGGTTGTTGTAGCAAAAGAAAGCAAGCAGGTTGTTGAATCCGTCGAGCTTTAAACGGCCTGTAATCCTTTTATTGCTCCAGCTTATAGCGGTTAGCTTAACGGCCTGGTCTGTTAATTCCCAGGTTAATCCGTCTACGTCGGACAACCAGTTGATTTCTTTCCATACGGGATTGTCAAATGTAAAAGGTTTTTCATAATTCCTCCGCACCACTTTTTCCCAGAGGTTATTGTTGTTGGATAGCAATATCACTTTCAGCGCTACAATATCTTTTGGATCGAAATCCGGCCATTTTGCCATCGTTGCCGTACTGAAAAAGCATACAAATACCAACAACAATAATCGTATCATACCATCAGATTCTCTATTTTTTCCTCGAAGCCGAGCGGGACGTATGTCTCCAGGGCTTGTCGCTGTTCCGGGATCGTTTATCAAAACGGTCGTAAAAAGGAGCCGGCCTTTTCTTAGCGCCTCTGCCTTCGCCTTTCTTTTCCTGAGCAACTTCTACAGAAATCCGTCGTCCGTCCAGTTCAAATCCGTTCATCCGGTCCATCACCCGTTTGGCGGCGGTTTCTTCTACCTCAAAGAAGGAGAAATTCTCAAGCAAGTCTATTTTCCCTATTTTTGCTTTTCCCGGCACGCATTTATTTATCAGGTCGATCAACTGGTTGGGGTAAAGGCCGTCCGATTTGCCAAAATTAATGAAGTACCTCACAAACCCTTCTTCCGTATCGCGGCTTTTCCGTCCGTCTTTCTTTTTAAATGCCGAATCCCTGTCTTTCCCCGAACGTTCGTCTACCACTTCTATTTCGTTTGCGTCTTTGTAGTAATCGATCATCCGGTTAAATTCAAGCGAAACCATGCGTTTGATAATATCTTCCGTGTCGAGCCATTCTAATTTACGGAAAATGGGAGGCATCAGCGAAGCAATTTCATCCTCGTTTACCTTTACCTTTTCTATCTGGTCTATCAGGTTGAAAATCTGTTTTTCGCAGATCGCCTTTCCGCTCGGCATTTCTCCCGGTTCAAATTTTTTATTGATGATGCGTTCTATTTCGCGTATTTTACCCTTCTCCTTGATATGGCAGATAGAAATAGAGATACCCGTTTTTCCCGCGCGTCCGGTACGTCCGCTTCTGTGCGTATAAGACTCTACGTCGTCGGGCAGTCCGTAATTGATAATATGAGTCAGGTCGTCTACGTCCAACCCGCGAGCCGCCACATCGGTAGCCACCAGCAACTGCAGATTTCTCAAACGGAATTTCTGCATCACATAATCGCGTTGCGCCTGGCTTAACTCTCCGTGCAAAGAATCGGCGTTATAGCCATCCTGAATCAGTTTGTCGGCTATTTCCTGCGTTTCTTTCCGCGTGCGGCAAAAGATAATTCCGTAGATATTGGGATAATAGTCGGCAATCCGTTTCAGCGCAAGGTATTTATCCTGCGCCCTGACCAGGTAGTAAATATGCTTGATATTTTTATTCCCTTCATTTTTTTTGCCAATTACAATCTCTTTCGGATTATTCATGTATTTCTTTGTAATATGGGCAATACCTTGCGGCATGGTTGCCGAAAACAGCAACATATTACGCGCGGGAGGAACTTCGGCCAGGATAGCGTTTATGCTGTCGGAAAAGCCCATATTAAGCATCTCGTCTGCTTCGTCGAGGATCACGTTTTTTATCAGGCCCAGGTTTACCGTCTTGCGCGTCATCAGGTCGAGCAGGCGTCCGGGAGTAGCCACTACTACATGAACGCCCCGCTTCAACGTCTTTATCTGGCTTTCAATACTGGAGCCTCCATATACCGGAAGCGTTTTTAATCCGTCAATGTATTTGGAATAATCGTTTAAATCGTCGGCAATCTGTAAGCACAATTCACGCGTGGGGCATAAGATAAGCGCTTGCGGCTGGTATATACTTACGTTTATTTTTTGCAGGATGGGTAATCCGAAAGCAGCCGTTTTACCTGTTCCGGTTTGCGCCAGAGCTATCACGTCGTTGTCTTCGCCCAGCAAAAAAGGAATCACTTCCTCCTGTACGGGCATGGGCGACTCAAATCCCATTTCCTGAATTGCTTTCAAAATAGGCAAAGCAACTCCTAATTCTTCAAATGTTTTCAATGTAATGTTTTATCTATAAAATATTTAGAGCCGCAAAGTTACGTAATTTATTTGAGATCGATTTTAGAAAGAAGCATTTCTTTCAATTTATTTTGCCGGCTTTCGGAAAGGTGCAGCTCGTTTATAAGATATTCTTTTATAGAACCGTAGTCTTTTTTAATTTTCCGGAAAGCTAAATCAAGGTACATGGCGTTGGCGGTAAGTATGACGGTTAACGTTTCCTGCGCGTCTGAATTTAAGCGCTGAACCCTTGCATTAAAG
Organism: Tannerellaceae bacterium; assembly: GCA_031267775.1. GTDB lineage: Bacteria > Bacteroidota > Bacteroidia > Bacteroidales > Tannerellaceae > DFXE01. The sequence goes on along the minus strand of JAIRYL010000078.1, from coordinate 866 downwards.
CGGGTCAGGTCTAAAAAATCGTTGGTAGCCAGATAATCGTTCAGGATGACTTCTTCGGGGATATCCAGGGCTGCCAGCAAGAGAGCCGTCAGGAAGCCTGCGGGGTCTTTCCCCAGCGAGCAGCTAAAGGCGATGGGATAATTGCTTGTGTCTTCAAAAACGGCCAGCGCCCGGGCAAACTGTTCTTTGTTTTCTTCTACATACTGAATGTATAAATCCTGCATAAAGACGACGCCGTCTCCCTTGCGAATGCGCTCTTTGCTGATGCGGGCCAGTATTTCGGGCAATTTGCCGGTTGAAACGGGGATATGAATGATCTTTGCTTTTGTATAACCCACAGGCTCCGCCGCCTGTTCTTCTTCGGAACGTAAATCGATAATGGTTTTTATCTTCAGGTTTGTCAGCTTGACGGAGTCGCGGGGGCTTAATGCGCCAATCCTTCCGGAGCGGAATACTTTTCCCCAGCTTATTTCTTTTTTGCTCCGGGCAGATACGTATCCGCCCAGATCGCGGAAATTCTGCACGCTGTCCATGGCTACCAGGCGGGAAGCGGCTGTTTCGACATATTGATCGTTGAAACACAGCAGAAAATACTTGCGGGTAATATTATCGCCGGTTACATATTTGGTTATTCCCTCTCCGACAGGGCTGTAACCCACGGGGCGGGATTTGTTGAACGCGCCGGGTACGTCGCTTACGTATAATTTCATGGTTCCCTGGAGGGGGGGATTTGTTTCCCATTTTATGATATAATTGCCTATATCGTCGCGCAGGCAAAGCGTTTGAATATCCGGCGCGCCCAAACTGCACGACGCCAGCCAAACCAACCCTGCCGGCCAAACCAAAATCCTTCGTATTATCATCAT
>JAIRYL010000142.1 GCA_031267775.1 Tannerellaceae bacterium | reverse complement strand
ACAATCGTTCTGTTTTCCTGTTACAGAGACATAGACATGGACAAACGCCGTCCTGAACCCAATCTGGTTCTCAACGGGGTTATATCGACCGATACAACCGTTATGCTCAGTATCAGCCGCACCCGGTTTTTTACCGATACCGGGCGTTACGAGATTGTTAAAGACGCCCTTGTATCGCTGTGGATTAATGGCGCATTTGGCGAACAGATGACATGGGCGGCAAACGAATCGTTTTACGGCGGCGGTATTTACGTATCCGGCTACAAGCCGCAAACAGGCGACATAATCAGAATCGAGGCGGCAACAAAATACGGCGAAGCGTGGGCGGAAGAAACTGTGCCCGCCGGCGTACGGATAGAAGACGTTACGTTTTCTCATAAACTGATATACGACCATACGGGATACGGCGTAGATAAAAACGGGGATTTAGTTGAAATACCCACCCTGGAAATTGCCTATCGGATCACCTTTACAGATAAGGCCGAGACGGCGGACTTCTATCTTATCCGTATTGATGATCCCAGTCCCTTATTTGATTTTGCGGGAAATCTGGACTATTCGTCAGACCCTGTGTTTGTGGAGCAAGTTTCGGTTATAGACGGTCTGTTTGGCGATAAAACCATCCAGGGGCAGGGCGGACGCACATTTACGGATCATATCCTGAACGGGCAACGCTATACGCTTGTTATCAAGGAAACTCATCCGATTACCGCCTATCGGGGACAGGCTTTAGACAGGCGGATAGCCCTGTACGCTATCTCGGAATCATATTATCGCTACCTGACGTCTATGCAACTGTCTGCCGACGCTGATAACAGCGCCAACCTTTCGACATTTGGCTTTACCGATCCTGTCCGGATTTTTTCAGCCATACGGGGAGGCGTTGACGTTATGGCTCGGTTAGTTTGAAAGACATATTAACAGACTATCATACGACTCAGGCTACGGATTAAACTGGCAGGGCGTGATTCACGTAGAAAATCCTCCCCCATTATTTTTATTATCGTTTTTCATAATGACGATTATGTTTAATAGCTTATAAATATTCTTCCTTCTTTTCAGTTATCGCTATTTTTGCCTAAGTTTGCGAAACAAACAGTTAGTTACTCAAATTACTCCGTTTATTTAAACTATTATTATGGCAGACGATAAAAAGATTATCTTTTCTATGGTGGGTGTAAATAAAGTGTTTCCACCTCAGAAACAAGTGTTGAAAAATATTTACCTGTCTTTCTTTTATGGGGCTAAAATCGGAATTATCGGCTTAAATGGCTCCGGTAAATCTACCTTATTAAAGATTATTGCCGGTATTGAGAAAGAATATCAGGGCGAAGTGGTTTTCGCTTCGGGATATTCGGTCGGTTATCTTGAACAGGATCCGCAACTGGAAGCAGGTAAAACCGTTAGAGAAATTGTGCAGGAAGGCGTACGGGAGATGGTTGACATTTTAAAGGAATATGAAGAAGTAAATGAAAAATTCGGCGATCCGGACGTATTGGATAGTCCTGACAAAATGGATAAACTAATCGCTCGCCAGGCCGAATTACAGGATAAAATAGACGCAACGGACGCCTGGAACCTCGACAGTCGGTTGGAACGCGCCATGGATGCGCTTCGCTGTCCGCCCGAAGACCAGTTGGTTGATACATTATCCGGAGGAGAACGCCGACGGGTGGCTTTATGCCGGCTGCTGCTCCAACAACCGGACGTTTTATTGCTGGACGAGCCGACCAACCATTTGGACGCCGAATCCATCGATTGGTTGGAACAGCATCTGCAGCAATATGCCGGTACGGTTATCTGTATTACGCATGACCGTTATTTCCTTGACCATGTGGCCGGCTGGATTCTTGAATTAGACCGCGGAGAAGGTATTCCCTGGAAAGGAAATTATTCTTCGTGGCTCGACCAGAAGACCAAACGTATGGCGCAGGAAGAAAAGCAGGTTAGCAAACGAAGAAAGACGTTAGAACGTGAACTGGAGTGGATTAATATGGCGCCGAAAGCTCGCCGGGCAAAGGGAAAAGCCCGTTTGAACTCGTATGAAAAGCTGCTGAATGAAGATCAGAAAGAGCGGGAAGCTCAATTGGAATTATTTATACCCAATGGCCCCCGTCTCGGAAATAAAGTAATAGAGGCTCGACATGTAGCAAAAGCATTCGGCCATAAATTATTGTTCGACAACCTGAACTTCATGCTGCCCCCCAATGGCGTTGTTGGCGTTATAGGTCCGAACGGAGCCGGAAAAACGACGCTTTTCAAGATGATCATGGATATGGAATCTATCGATAAAGGCACATTTGAAGTGGGTGAAACCGTTAAACTTGGGTATGCCGACCAAACTCATAAAGATATCGACCCGAATAAAACGGTTTACCAGGTAATCTCCGGCGGACAAGAGTTTATCCGCGTGGGTGGTAAAGAAATAAACGCCCGCGCCTATTTGTCAAAGTTTAATTTTGCCGGAGCAGGCCAGGAGAAACTTTGCGGCGTACTGTCCGGCGGAGAACGTAACAGGCTTCACCTGGCGCTGACGTTGAAAGCAGAAGCGAATGTATTGCTGTTAGACGAACCTACGAACGATATTGACGTGAATACATTGCGCGCCCTGGAAGAAGGCTTGGAGAATTTTGCCGGCTGCGTAGTCGTCATTTCGCACGACCGCTGGTTTCTCGACCGCATCTGTACGCACATTTTATCTTTTGAAGGAGATTCGAATGTAGTTTATTATGAAGGCTCCTATTCCGAATATGAAGAGTATAAGAAAAAACAACCCGGATACGAAGAACCCAAACGGGTACGTTATCGCAAACTAATAGAATAACTGATTTAATTTAAGTATCATGAAAAGAAGTATGTTTTTAGCGGCGATCATGAGTGTCGCCCTGTTTTGTTTAACCAACGAATCAGCCGCCCAGCAGGTTATTAAACTGTTTAATGGAAAAGACCTTTCCAACTGGGATTTTGTAGTAGATAAAAATGCCGTTCCCGCCGCCGAGGTTTATTCGGTAAAAGACGGCGCTATCCACATCAAAGGAAACCCGTTCGGGTATATGTATACAAAGGAAAAATATGATAATTATACGTTGCATGTAGAATGGCGCTGGCCGCAGGAAGCTACCAACAGCGGGATTTTTCTTTTAATTGAAGAGGTAAAGAATCCGTTTCCGAATGGTATCGAGTGCCAGCTGGCTGCCGGAAATGCCGGCGACTTTGTTTGTTTGGGCGGTTCGGACCTGACCGAATTTATACAGCGTAAAGGCGAAGCACGTCCGGCCTTCCCTGTAGTAAAGAAAGCCAATGCTACAAGCGAAAAGGCTGCAGGCGAATGGAACGAAGCGAATATATGGGTTAAAGACGGCACGATAACCGTCTATATCAACGGCGTTTATCAAAATACGGGAACAAATAAGGTAAAAACCGGTCACATAGGCTTACAAAGCGAAGGGAAAGACGTTCAATTCCGTAATCTGTACATTACGAAATACAAATAATCCGGATTG
>JAIRYL010000136.1 GCA_031267775.1 Tannerellaceae bacterium | reverse complement strand
ATAATTCGGCTTCCAACGAAGGTTCTTCCCGCCATTTGGAAAGCGCGACTTATTTAAAGATGAAGAATCTGACGGTGGGCTATAATATCGCTTTACCTAATTGGTATATCTCCAATTTGAGAATCTATTTCTCTGGCGAAAATCTCTTTACAGTGACTGATTTCTCAGGCGCTGATCCTGAATTGCCTGCTACTGTTTATGACAGACGTACCGGCGACTCCCGTATCAGCGGGGTTGCTACAAGTATCTATCCGCAAACGCGTAAGTTTATGTTTGGATTAAGTGTTACACTTTAATAGTATGAAAACAATGAAAAAATTAGCAATATTCGCATTAATAGCAACCTTGTTTGCTGCTTGTGATATAGATAGAAACCCATATAGCTATTATACCAAAGATCAGGTTACCGGCGATTTGGATATTATGCTGAATGGATGTTATGCAAGTTTAAAACGTTGGTCGGACAACATGCACTACGTTGGCGAGTTTGGCGGAGACAATGTGATGAAACAGGCCCGGTCTACCGACTCCTGGTTTCAGTTTATCTCTTATATGCACATGCCTACCAATAGCCGTATGAAAAACTTTTGGGTAGATAGCTATAAAGTTATTTCACAGTCGAGCGATTTGATCAAGTCGTTCAGCGAAGGACAATCGGCTGATATGGATCAAAAGATAGGCGAAGCTTATTATCTGAGAGGAATGGCTTATTTTTATTTATGCAGAACGTTCGGACGTCCTTATTATCAAAGTCCCGAAACCAATTTAGGCGTTCCTGTCGTCAACGGGCTTCCTGAAAATATGGATGATTTGAATCTGCCGGACAGGGCAACGGTAAAAGAAACGTATGACCAGATAATATCCGACCTTAAAAAAGCCGAATCGTTGATGAAAGCGGAGAAAAGACAGGCTTTTGCAACGAAAGGGGCGGCTCAGGCATTGCTTTCCAGAGTATATTTATATATGAGCGGAACGTATGAAAATCCAAATACGGAATATGCCGGCGAGGCTATTCATTATGCCGACCAGGTTATTAATTCCGGAAACTTTGAATTATTGAACAGGGCTAATTTCTCTAAATTGAATGAAATGGCTCCGGATGCTAATTCGCAGACTGAAACAATTTTTGCTGTGAAACGAGTAAGTTCGGAATTTTCTACCGACGATTATTTCAGTTGTATCGGCGGTATGTATTCTACTATAGACGGCGTTGGCTGGGGAGAAGTATATGCCAGCGCCGATATCATGGATGTTTTGTATGAAGCAAAAGGTTTCAACGATGCGCGCTGGTCGTTTATTCGCCCGAATTATGTGTCGGATAATGATGCATTCCGTTTTGTAGCCGAAGTTTATAACGACGCCGGAGAGCATACGGGATATACCTACTACCAAGGGTTAACTTCAGAAAAGAGCGCTGCATTATATGTAACGATTCAGGATAAAGAATACCCTCTTACTCTGTTGGATGAAGAAAATAAGAGTTATACGATTAGTTTTAACGGGAAAGAATATAACGGATATCGCGGAAAGGAAATGGTTTTGAACAACGGTTATCCTCAATTCTTTATTATTAAATGTTCGCTGCAGGATGGAGAAACGCAGTTGCATTCGCCCATCATATCGCGTTTGGCGGAAATGTATCTGAATAAAGCCGAAGCTTATGTAAAGAGAGGCGATTACGCTAATGCATTAGCCAATGTGAATACCGTTCGGGGACGTGCGATAACCGGCGGAGAATATAGTAATGTTACGTTAAATAAAGAAACGGTTTCCAAATTAGTTGATAAAGAAAGACGGTTGGAATTTGCCTGGGAAGCGCACCGTACGCCGGATATTTATCGTTTAGGACAGACATTGACCAGGAAGTATCCGGGTATCCACAATCAAATGCTGGAAGTTAAAGCAACGGATGATCGTGTGATACAATTTATTCCGAATGATGAAATCAATGCTTATCCGGGAACATTAACGCAGAATCCGTAATAAGCGCAAACGAAATTAGCCGGCTAATGTTGATTGCCGGCTAATTTTATTGCCTTATTGTTTATATGCTGGAATAATATGTCTATTTTTGTTGATTAATAATGAATTATTTAAAGATATAAAGCATGGAAAATACGCGTCGTTCTTTTATTAAAAAAATGACTGTCGCCGGTATAGGCGCCGCCGGTATTACGTTGGCCGATGACGCCGCCGCTGCAATAAGCAATGTAACCTCCGAACCCCAAAAGAAAAAAACAGGCGGTAAAGATGACGGTAAGCTTACATTTGGTTTTATCGGTACAGGTTCCAGATGTCAGGAACATATTAATAACGTATTAGCTATTCCCGATAATAAAATCGTAGCTATTTGCGATATTCAAAAAGGTCCGTTGGATAGTACGTTAAAGCATATTGCCAAATTCAATGTGCCTGAACCGAAAGTATATACCGGAAGCGAACATGCATTTGAACAAATGTTGAATAACGAAGAGTTCGATTGCGTAATTATTGCAAGTCCATGGGAATGGCATGCGCCTATGTCGGTTGCCGCTATGAAGGCAGGCGTTCCTTATGTAGGCGTAGAAGTGTCGGCCGCTAATACGGTTGAAGAATGTTGGGACTTGGTTAATGTATCCGAAGCTACGGGAAGCCATTTAAACATTATGGAAAACGTATGTTACCGCCGGGATGTTATGGCTGCTTTAAATATGGCGCGACAAGGTCTGTTTGGCGAATTATTGCATGGAACTTGCGGATACCAGCATGATTTGCGCGATATAAAATTCAATGATGGCGTACATTATGGCTATCAAAAAGACGGCGATTTACGTATGGGGCCAACCGCTTATGCCGAAGCTCAATGGCGTACGCAACATTCTATAACCCGTAATGGCGATATTTATCCTACGCATGGCATTGGGCCGGTTGCCAATTGCCTGGATATTAACCGCGGAAACCGTTTCCTGTCGTTAACGGCTATGGCTACGCAGTCTCGCGGTTTACATAAATTCATTGTCGACAATGGCGGAGCAAATCATCCGTATGCTAAGATTCATTTCAATATAGGCGATATTGTTACTTCTATGATTAAATGTGCAAACGGGCAAACGGTTATTGTTACGCATGATACAAACTCGCCCCGTCCCTATTCATTAGGTTTCCGTATTCAGGGAACAGAAGGTTTATGGATGAACGACGGCGAACATGTATATGTAGAAGGACAATCCAAACCTCACCGTTGGGATGAATCGGAAGAATGGTTTAAAAAATATGATCATAAACTTTGGAGTACATTAGAAGCCAAAGCCAAAGAAGCAGGCCACGGCGGTATGGACTTTATCATGATGTATGATTTGATTGACGCTATCCGTAATAAAAAACCGGCGCCAATGGATTGTTACGACGCCGCTGCCTGGAGCGCTATTTCAGGACTGTCCGAAGCGTCTGTCGCTCGTGGCGGAGCAGTTGTCGACTTCCCCGATTTCACGCGCGGACAATGGATACGCCGCAAACCGGGTTTTGCTATTTGATACAGACAGTTACAAAATAAATGCCAACTCTGTTTTAACGCATTAAAATTTCACGTTTTATACAGGCATTCATTTATATGGATGCTTAAAAAAACCATTATGCCGTTATAGCCAAATCATTATAATGTTTTCCTCAAAACATTATAATGATTTTTTCAGATTTTCACCATACAGCCTCGCAGACCGCAGGTCTGCATATATTCGGAGAACAGGATTGAAGCGTTATAACCCCAGACCGCAGGTCTGTGAAGAAACACAAGATTTTGCAGGTGATACCGGAGCGGCGCGTCCTCTTTCTCTTTCACCCTCGTTTTGTATACCGAGCGAAGATGCGCTCTACCCAAAACTTCGAGGGTTCCAGCATTAGCCGTTCGATATGTCCTCCATTACAAAAAGGCGCAGGTTCATTCGCGTCTTTTCCGTCTATTTATCACCCTGCCTTGACGTTCATTCGCCAACGTTTCCCGCATAAAAACAAAGGGAAACCTTAGTCGGTCATCCTTTAATCATTCCTGGCTCATTCATATACTTTCAATAAAAAGAATAATCAATAAAATGTTGATTATTCTTTTTTATTATATTTGAACTAAATTAAAACAACAGAATTGCTTTATGATATTTCAGTTTGGCAATATCTTACGCCTTCGATGTAAGCGATTTCTACGATTTTTGTACTTTCTTGGCATTTTTAGATTATTAGTAGTATTTGGATTAACAATGCTTTTATTATCAGTGATTTATGTGTTGATATCTACTGAAAAGAATGTCTATCTGATTGCATCGTTGCAGCTATTGGTATGTTTGATGATACATATAAAAAGAAAGGACAAAAACTTTCTCAGGATACATATTTCCCCATTCAAAATCAGTTGTTTAATTGAATATCTGGTAATTTCGCTTCCTCTGATTATATGTCTTCTTATACATGGCAGATGGCTGGTCTTGTTGTATATGGCTGTTGGAATCTTATTTATACCGACTATTAATCTTACTATCCGTATTCGCCGTAAATCATTTAATACAAGTATGCAGAAACTTATACCTTCCGATTTGTATGAATGGAAAGCTGGCGTGAGAAAGAATTTATTTATACTGTTAGCTGTTTATGGATTAGGAATTTGCTTAGTTTGTTTCACCGTCGCCATACCGGTTGCCATATTTATTACAGGTTTGGTTGTTGCGGATTTTTTCATTCCTGGCGAATCGTGGCCTATGTTGCTGTCTTTTGAAAAAGCGCCTGAAAAGATGTTGTTATACAAAATCAGACGTCATTTTTTGCTTTATGCTATTTGCAACTTACCGCTTATCGTTTTATTTATACTGTTTCATCAGGATTTATGGTATATCCCTTTTATTGAATTTTTAAGTTTATCATCAATTCATATTTATATGATTACGGTAAAGTTTGCCTGTTTCAGAATTGACGGGAACAATCATGTGAATTATGCTTTATATTTAACCGGTATTTTTATTGGGCTTATACCCGTTACAACTCCCTTTTTGTTACTGATTTCTGTGTATTTTTTCCAAAAAGCCTGTACAAATTTAAAACCGCTGTTGTATGATTACAATTAAAGAATTTACAGTAGGCTATCAAAAAGGTTTTAATGTTATTGAATCCCTGAATTTAACGATAAATGATAATACAATAAATGGCATTGCTGGCCGTAACGGATCAGGAAAAACGACATTTTTTAATGCTGTTTTTGGGTTGATAAAGAAAGAAAAAGGCGAAGTATTGCTTAATGGACAGAAACTTACTAAAAAAGAAATTGCTTATTTACCTGCTGAAAATTATTTCTATTCATTTATAACAGGGCGAGAGTACTTGAGTCTGTTTGATGATTATGAGATTGACAAATGGGGCTGCCTTTTTAAATTACCGTTGGATGTAATAGTGGATGATTACTCTACAGGAATGAAGAAAAAACTGGCTTTGCTGTCGGTCGTCAAACAGAATAAACAAATAATAATGCTTGATGAACCTTTTAACGGTTTGGATATTGAATCCTGCCATATCTTAAAGCTGGTTTTGTTACGACTAAAAGAAGCAGGTAAAACGATTATACTAAGCTCGCATATAATGGAATCTTTGACAAATATCTGCGATTACATTCATTATTTGGAGTCAGGCAAAGTAAAATTCAGCCGGAATAAAAATCAATTTAATGAATTGGAAAAAGACTTGTTCTCTATGATTGAAAGCGAGAATACGGATATAATAAAAAAATTGATAGATTATTAAAAATCGCACGTATAAAAAACATGAAGGGAGCAAGGGAGCAAGGGAGTGGAGTTTTGTTTCCGGATGAAAGAAGACTGGTGGTTGAATTATCCCTTCCCTGAAAAGATTACAGAAAAGAGGCCGGTTCGCTCTTCAAGGATGAACCGCCGGTTCGCTGCCGGTTGATTTTAATTGAATTGAAAAATGGAGAGAATGAGATTTTCCGTACCTCATTAATTAATACTATAGGGTATCCCCCTGAATTGTTTTCGGAACTTTACCCTTGCCGTCGGGGTATCGAAGAAGGTTATAAATTATTGAAAGAACGTTTAGATTTGGCGGATTTTTCAGGGAAAACGGCCAAAACCGTCAAACAGGACTTCCATGCCAAGAATGATAAACCCAAGCGCTTTGTCGCTTACTTTAAGACGCCTGATTCTGACGAATCCATACTTTGATTATACTGCGCGCGGTATGGTTTTGTGAGATGGAAAAAAGGCAGAAAGCAGCAGGCAGCAGGCAGAAAGCAGTTAGACGTCGGTAGCCGGAAGACGGCAATCCGAACCTTATCGGTCTTTCCGCTTTCTGCTTTCTGCCTGCTGCTTTTATCTCACAATTTCACCCCGCGCAAAGTATAATTGTATTAAGAGGCGTCTGGAAATAAATCATACAAATTTATTTCCAGACGCCTTCTAAGGATAAAGAAAAAAACAGATGATCCGGAAGTATAATCTTAAAAAAGTTTTTTATATGTTAAGAGGCTCGAATTGTGTCGATATGTGAATTTAGGGGTTTGGGGGTTGGTTTTCGGTTAAATCTACATAAAAATACATAAATATTCTTTAGGCAGTAAAAGACTGTTTTTTGACAGATTGTTTTGTTTTTGTTTGAAATAGTATCAAAGTGTTAACGGCAACGGGGCGGCAACGGGGCTGTCTGGGTATGAGATTCGGTCGGTTTATGGGGGATCGGGGTTGGCGTCGTTTTGTAAGGTCAGCGCCTGTGGCTTGCTTGCAGATAGCGTGATCCTCCGTAGATCCTTTGTGGATCCTTTGTGGATCCTTCGACTCGGATAAATTTGTACCTTAGCGGTAACTTACTTATCTGTGGGTGGCGGAGGGCGTTTTTTAACAATTCGTATTTTTTGCTGATTAACTTTATCAATTGTACATTTGTGAAAATATTCAACCATGCGAATCGATATTCTTACCGTGCTTCCCGAAATGATTGAAGGAATGATTCATTGTTCTATTGTTAAGAGGGCGCAAAATAAGGGATTGGTAGAAATACATTTGCACAATCTCAGGGATTACACAACAAATAAATGGCGGCGCGTAGACGATTATCCCTTTGGCGGCGAGGCGGGGATGGTGATGCAAATTGAGCCGATAGAGCGGGCTATTTCGTCTTTGAAAGAACAACGCGCATACGACGAGGTTATTTATACTTCGCCCGACGGCGAAACATTTTCTCAGCCAATGGCAAACGGGATGTCTTTACTTACTAATATGATTATTCTTTGCGGTCATTACAAAGGAGTGGATTATCGCATCAGGGAGCATCTGATTACAAAAGAAATATCGATTGGAGACTATGTGCTTACCGGCGGAGAACTGGCGGCGGCTGTGATGACTGACGCCATCGTTCGTTTGATTCCGGGCGCTATCGGCGACGAACAGAGCGCTTTGTCGGATTCGTTTCAAGACAATTTACTGGCTCCTCCCGTGTATACGCGTCCTGCGGACTATAAGGGTTGGAAAGTACCGGATATACTGTTGTCGGGACATGCGCGTAATATTGCAGAGTGGCGCTTGCAACAGGCTCAGGAACGGACGGCGAGGCTTCGTCCGGATTTACTGGAATAGCGGGGCTATACAGCATGAGAGAGTAGAATTTAAATCGACATTTTCAAACGGAAATCTGTATTGGGGGGCTGGTAAGGGTTATCCCAAAGACGTCTGCTTTTGTGTTTTCAATTTAGAGGGATTTGCATAGGTTTACGACTTTGCCCTCCAATATCAGATTACAAACTGTATATGGGCAAGTATAATTTATGCTTGTAAAATAATGTATCGCGATAATTAAGGCATGAAAAATAAATAACTTGTAATAGTTTCGAAAAAACATTATCTTTGCAAACAAAAAAAGCAGAGA
>JAIRYL010000071.1 GCA_031267775.1 Tannerellaceae bacterium | reverse complement strand
AGTATCATGGCAGGCGATAGTATATCGGATATGCAATTTGCTGAAAAGGCCGGAATTCCGGCTATTCTGATTGGAAACAACTACAAACCGGAAGAAACGGCTCATCTTACAATACAAGGGTATTATCCGGATTTACTTACTTTTGCCAAACATTTAGACAAAGATTGATATATGAAAATCGCAATGTTATCTCCGTTTCTTCCCTATCGGGGCGGAATATCTCAATTTAGTGTAATGCTTTATAATGAATTAGTTAAAGGGAATAATTGTATCAAAGGATTTAATTTCAAGCGCCTTTATCCCGATTTTTTGTTCCCTGGCAAAACACAATATGTAGAGAAACAATCCATAGAAATAGAAACTACACGCATGCTGGATAGTATTAATCCGATTAGTTACTATAAGACAGTAAACGCCTTAAAAGTTTTTGAACCGGATGTTTTGATTATAAGTTATTGGATGTCTTTTTTTGTTCCTGCTTATTCGTATATAGTAAAACGGATGAAAAAGCGCTGTAAGATAATTCTACTTATACATAATGCGATACCTCATGAACCAAAATTCTTTGATAAGCCCTTAGCTCAATTATTATTTAAACAAGTTGATGGTTTTGTGATCTTAAGTGAAAATGTAGCGAAAGGATTGAATCAACTGTGTCCTAAAGCTGTATCTATAACGCTTCCTCATCCGTTATACGATCATTTTGGAGATAAAGTGGAAACTGTAAAAGCGAGAGAAGCCTTAGGAATAGATTCCAATAAAAAAACGATCCTCTTTTTCGGCCTGATACGCGATTACAAAGGACTGGATTTGCTAATTGACGCCGTAAGTATGCTGGACGACAGCTATCAATGTATTATAGCGGGAGAAACATACGGCAGTTTTGATACATACGATGAACAGATAAAAAAGGCGAACCATCCTGAACGGATCAAGGTATTTAACAGATATATCAGCGATAATGAAGTGCCCTTATTCTTTTCTGCTGCAGATGTTTGCGTTTTACCCTATCGTTCAGCCACGCAAAGCGGAATAACATCTATAGCCTATCATTTTGAACTTCCTTTGATAGCAACCAATACCGGAGGTTTGAAAGAAAGCATCGAAAAGCCCGGAGCAGGATTAATGGTACCTGAAATAAACGCAACATCTATTGCAGAAACAATCCGGCAGTTCTTTCGTCAAGATAAAAATATATTTATTTCTAACATACAAAAAGAAAAAGCCTTCCTTACCTGGGAACATTTTGCCGAAAGGCTCTTATCTTTTGCAAAGGAGTTTTGATAGAGGATGCGTTTGCCGCGTTTGCCAGACAGAATATCCAATAGCGCTGATAAATAGAAGTAAGACAAAGAATCCGCCGTATCTACTGATAGTGGAAACCGCATAAAATCCGGCAGGACGAAACTCAAACGTTATTTGATGCGTTCCGGCAGGAACTAACATCGCGCGAAGCGTCCAGTCGGCACGGAAATGTTCGGCCGGTTTTCCGTCGATATAGGCTATCCAACCGGGTTGATAATAAATTTCAGAAAATACGGCAAGCTGCCGGGAAGACGTTCTACTTGTATAAGTCAGTTTATCGGGATAATAATTATCCAGCGTAATGGTAGCAGTCGGATCTGTAACAGGAGTAAACCCTTTCACCTCGTTTGCAAAACGCTTGTCTACAACGGCAACTTCCAAGGGGTTAATAGCGTCTAACGCCATAATTTCCGCGTCGGCATTTTCAACAATCGTAAGCTGATGTACGAACCAGGCGTTTCCAAAAGCAGCCCGGTTTTGGATAGGAGGTTGGTCTGGATTATAAATAATATAGCGTGTGTTAAGCATATTTAAGGAAGGAATCTGAGCGAAAGCGCTCATTAAATCTTCTTCGCTTCGGGCGTTTTGGAATGCATTTACAATAATGGAAATTTCTTTCGTAAGGCGATGTTCAATCAATTCCTGATATCTCCTGAGTTTAGCCGCATGATAACCGCCAACAGATTTATGAAAATAGGAAGTAAACGTTTCCTGAAATGGACTATTCAAAAGATTCAATACCCGGTAAGATGGATCTTTGTCTTCCAAGACGGCATTATCAGCTACCGAAGCCTTAAAGCTCTCGGATAAAGCGGCTTTTGAAAAGTTGTTATCATTCAAATAGCGTTTGTCAACACTCCATAAATCAATCAAAATCAATAAAATCATACCTGTGCTAACGTAAGTTGCCGTCTTTTGCCTGTCTTTCGACTTCCAAAACCAAACTAATAATCCGGCGCCCAATAAGATAAACAGTAAGGAACGTAATGCATCTTCGGAGGCTAAAGTTGCACGATCCATTAATAGCGCAGGATAATACCATGCCGGAACCTGGCCTTGGAATTGTGCATCGTAAGAAGACTGGAAATTAAGCAATAAGGATGGCATAATCCATATCAGTAAACAAATACCTCCCGTAATACCCAAAGCCCACAAAAATCCTTTTTTGAAAACAAGCTCTTCCGTTTTTTCTTTCAACAGGGTGTTTAATCCCCAAATAGCGACTAAGGGAAAAGCAAGGCCGGGAATTACCAAAGCCATCTCAACTGTCCGGAATTTATTATATCCGGGCAATGTATGAAATATAAAATCATTAAACAAATCGAAATTACGCCCTAACGATAAGCATATAAAGAATATAGAACCGGCTAATATCCACCATTTAACAGGATTCCGTATAACAAACATTCCTAAAATAAAGAGAAAGCAAATCAGCGCCCCAAAATAAACCGGGCCGGAAGTAAACAATTTGTCGCCCCAATAAGTTGGCGCCTGTATTTTATCTCCACTGGTTTGCATGCCATTTTTCTTGTATTCCTTATATAGCTCGGACGAACTGTCCAACGAACCGCCGGATTCGCCTCCGTATACATTCGGAATTAATAATGTTACTAATTCTTTTACTCCATAGCTCCAATCAAAAGCATAATCCTTGTCTAAACCGAATGAGGGCCTTTCCTTTCCATCTGCCGAAGAAGCCTGCGTTAATTCCGTCGGCCCGCGAAGACTTGTTTTACTCATCTCAAAATTTGTATAGAGGTTCGATAGGTTAGGCAATACGGCTATGGCGACGCATACGGCCATGATTCCCGTTATCTTCAGCAAATCGGCATATCTCTTTTCAAGAATTTCCCGGCAGGCAAATCCCAAATAGATAAACAGACAGAATATAGCTAAATAATACGTAATTTGAGGATGTCCCTCTAAAAGAGATAGGGCAATACTCAAAATAAACAAAATAGCTCCCC
>JAIRYL010000035.1 GCA_031267775.1 Tannerellaceae bacterium | reverse complement strand
ACAAATCTTTGAGTCCGGGCGACAAATCTATGAGTAGATTTGGCGTAAAATCGCCTGAAAACCTCCCGCAGGGAAGCGTCCGAATCAAAAACAGACGGATTAATCAGCTCATTATAAGGGATATGATCCGTTTCGGGGGGAAGGAGGAAGGAGGCTTTCCGCTACCCGTAGAGACGCCATGCATGGCGTCTCTACCCCCCATCCCAACCCCCATACCGTTTACCGGTTTGCCTGTACATGCGGGGGGGGCGGGGCGAAGGGCGAAGCGCGAGCCTTTGAGCGGAGCGACGCGCGAGGGATTGAAGCGGAAAGCCCGACCCAATTAAATTGAAAATTGAAAATTAAAAAAGCAGAAAGCAGAATGCTTGCCGTGCCTTTTTTTCGTTCGATTTATTTTCATTCTTCATTCTTAATTTTTAATTCTTCATTCCCCTTGCGGGGGGCGCGCCCAAAGAAAGGACTTTTTATGTGTGAAAATCAGACGCCTTCTCCTGAACAAATTACAATCCATAGCGCGAGGTATCCACCGTTTTGGTTTGCCTGTCTTTATAACCTTTGAACGAACAGGTAAAACCAAGCAGGAAATTCCGCAGGTAATATCTTATATCCATGTCCTGATACTGGTTGCCGTACCGTACTTTAATCACCGGGTATTGCGACTCGAAAATGTCGTTGCACTGGAAATTCAGGATGGCTTTTCCCTTCACGATCTCCCACTTCATCCCTGCGTTTACGCTCCACATCTCATCCAGATCCCATATTCCCTGAATAGAAGGGGTTTTATATGCAGCTCTTACATTCAGGGTAATAAGCGGATTGGCAGACAGGGTAAGCGTGTTGTTTGCCGAGATAAATCCCGTCCACTTGTTCCGGTCGTAAGAAAGGTCAAACCAGTCCTGGCTTTTGTATCGTTCATTGAAAACGCTGCCTGTAAGATCCGCGGTAAATACCCTGCCGAACTTCAAAGGTATGACAACCGTAAAGTCGATAGCCGTCGTAAAATCCGTATTTACCGTTTTCTTGATCAGCTTCAATTCATCCGGCGACTGGTAGCTTTGCCCGATAACAAAATCGTTTACCTTATAGTAAGAAGCCCGAAGCATGTACTTGCTGCGGAGGATGTACAGCAGGTTGACAAACGAATACCGTGCCGGACGTAAAGCCGGATTGCCAACGGCGACGGTATATTCGTCATGACAGATCGTGTATTCCTGCCGTTGCCAGTACGAAGGATACGCGCGGCGCGTGCGGTAAGCCGCCTGCACGGCGTGGCCGGTTACAGGGGCGTATGTGAGCGACACATTCGGCAGCAGGGCGTTTTTCTTGTAATCATTGATTTTGTACCATTCGCCGGTCAGCGATGCATTGGCCTGTAACTTCCCGTCGAAGAACGTTTTTTTCAGGCCGGCATACGCATTGGCAATAGATTCGCCGGTTACGGAAGACTGGTCGTAACTGCCTTCGCCCTTGTTTTCCCTGTCTTCATAAGACTGGGCGTTGGTGTTTTCCGTATAGTCGTATCTGGCGCCATAGCTAAGCTGCCAGCCATGCGCTAAAGAATGCGCCATATCCGCATATACATTAGCCCGGTTGATCCGCTGGCTGATATCATACGCGAAAGCGTTTACGGTCGTTTCGTCCCGGATATATTGCATGGCCTGGAGGCTGGCGCTGCGAAAACGGGTATATTCTCCGCCGGCTTTCAGTCCGAAAGGAGCGGTACAGGTCAGGCTGACGTCGTGCATATACTCGTCGCCCTTATTTTCAGAGTAAGCGTCTGAAAACAAATTATTCGCGCTCGTTATACGGCCATTCTTTTGTGGAGAAAACGTTCCTGCATACAAAATATCCAGGCTGTTCTTCTCCGCAAAGTCATGATTCAGGCTCAGGTATAAATTATGATACCGGCTTTCATCTTTGTTCCGGATATCCGATTCGACGTCATACGCCCGGTTCCCCGCCGTATGTTTCGTATACTGCCGGTTCCGCCCTTTCGCAGATTCGTCATTGCAGTTATAAATCAGATCAAAAGAGGTGTTGGGAGTAGCCAGGAACAAACTCCCTCCCGCCATATAGCTGTTGGCATACCGGCTTGTATATCGTCCCTGCAACTGTCCCTGCAACGTATATTTATCCTCCTTTTTAAGAACCACGTTGATAGCCGATCCCTTTACATGCCATTCAGGGGGAGGATTATAAACAAGCTCTATCTTTTCCACCCGGTCTGCCGGCAACGAACGGAGATATTCCAGGAGTTGTTCAAAACTCATGTTCGATTTCTTCTCCGAAATCAGCATATCCGTCCCTCCCATAGCGCCAATAATCCGGAGCGAGTTCCCTTCGCTGGAAATACCCGGCAATTCCTTCACCAGGTCAAAAGCATTGTCGATCAGTTTATTTTGGGCGATAGCTTTTAAGTCGTAAGACAGCTTACCGTTGTCCACCCTCATAAGCGGCCGTTCGGCTGTCACCGTCACGCCGTTCAGCTCGTTCATGCTTTCTTCCAGTATAACAGTCCCTATATCATCTTTCGACGATTCCATGTATAAGGGTTTATAAGCTATATGTTGCATGATAAGCCGGTAGGGACGGACAGACGATTCAACATGAAAATAACCGTCTGCGTCGCTCACCACGGCGTCCACAAATACCGAATCCATTGTCTGCATCACAACGGCCACTCCGGAAATAGAGACGCCGTCGGCGTCTAAAACTTGTCCCTGAACAACCAAGATAGACTGTTGCGCCTGTCCGGAAGTCGCCAGGCATATAAACAGTGAAAAAAGCATCTGTATTTTCATATCACGCTTGTTTTTTTAAAGTTTTTATAAGTAGATACGTATAGAAATAAAAAGGGTTGCATCCGTGCGTATGATATATGTATAAGGAACTGCGATTTGAAACCCTTTTGTGGTAATCTTTTGTTCTCATTTCATACCATTGTTGGCAGGGTGTGTATTGGTAGACAGACAAATAACTTATTATTGCCTTCGCGCTTGCTCCGTATTGGATTGGGGCCGTAACGTTGGCGGGAAAATCGCCTTCGTTCTTTAATCCGCAACACAGCCACGCCTTTACTTATGCGCTGATGTTCTATATAACGGGGATAAACAGCCGGTATTCTTCCGGCAAAGGCTCAATCAACTTGCCCTGCTCACAATTGTCGCTTTCATCTGCTCGTACTCCTTAAAAAGACGTCGTAATCATTACTTCCATAATGCAATTATAAGCCAATTTTTTTTCTATTTATCACATTCTTTTTTTCAGGGTTCCTGAGTAGTTACTTTATATTTTTATAATCAATTATTTGAAATCATCATGTTACAAGCCCAGTTCCAATTGATTTTTTACCAATTCATAATATTTTCCTCTTTTCTTTGTCAATTCTTTGTGTGAGCCAACTTCTACAATCTGTCCATCATCAAGTACTACTATTTGATTGGCATTTTTTACCGTTGAAAGACGATGAGCGATAATTATTACAGTCTTTCCAGAGAAAAACAGGGTTAAATTATCGTGAATCATCTTTTCGCTTTTGGCGTCTAAAGAACTGGTTGCTTCATCTAAAAAAATATAGTGTGGATTACGATAAACGACGCGGGCAATTAATAATCTTTGTTTTTGTCCTCCGGAAATACCGATTCCAGTTGCCCCGATTTTTGTTTTAAATCCAAGAGGCAGCTCTTCGATAAAACATTCAATATGGGCTATTTGTACAGCTTGCTTTAATTTCTGTCGATCAATTATTTCATCTCCAGTTGCAATATTCCGTTCTATTGTATCAGAAAAAATAACCCCGTCTTGCATCACTACGCCAGCATTTTCACGTAAACTTTTTGGCGACAGGTTTTTAATATTGTATTGATTGAAAAATATTTCACCTTGAGCAGGTTCATAAAACTTGAGCAACAATTTCATCAATGTTGTTTTTCCGCTACCGCTTGCGCCTACTATGGCGGTAACTTTTCCGTCCGGGATCAACAAATTGACGTCTTTCAGTACAAATGGCGACATTGGACCTTGGTACTGAAAAGAAAGTTGCTTTAGAGTTATTCCCGGAGCTGTTACATTTTTCAAAGTTTTTGTTGACAAATGAATCTGGTCGAGTTGTTCTTCTTCCGGATTATGCTGCACTTCATTGAGTCTATCTAGCGATAAACGAGCATCTTGAAGAGAACGAAAAAAAACAATCAATTGATTGACAGGCGAGTTCATTTGACCAATAATATACGAAACACTCATCAACGCACCTAAAGTCATTTTATCCTGCACCACAAAATAGGCGGCCAAAAACGTCGCCAAAATATTTTTCAACTGATTAAACAGGTCGTAGCCTGAATTTTGAAGCTGATCAATACGAAGTAATCTTACGTTTATTTTGAATAATTTCTCTTGAATCGTTTCCCATTCTTTACGTTTAAACTCCTCAAACTGATTCAGTTTCATTTCTGTAACGCCACCTAATATTTCGTATATCGAATTTTGATTTTGACCCTGTACCTGAAATTTGAAGTAATCTACGATTCTTCTTTTACGCAACCAAAAGAACGACCAACAAACCGCCAATACAGTTAAAAACAGATAAATCAGAAGTATTCTATAATCATAGTAGCAAAGTATACCGAAAAATACGGCAAAGGTTATCATTGAAAAGGCAGTAAGAATACTTTGTGAAGTGATAAAACTCTCAATTCGTTGATTATCTTGAATGCGCTGTTGAAGGTCGCCAATCATTTTTGAATCGAAAAATTTGATGGGAAGCTTCAACATCTTTTTTAGAAATTCAGATATAATTTTTATACTGATTCGGGTTCCCAATACCAGTGTTATCCAGTTGCGAAGTATATCAATCACAGCGTTTCCTGCAAATAGCGATAATTGCGCCACTAAAATAAGCACAATAAAATGCATATTTTTGGGCGTAATTCCCCTGTCAATCAAATTTTGAGTCAAGAACGGAAAAATCAGATTCAAACAACTGCCCAATAAGAGCAGAAAGCAAAGCAAAAACAGTTTATTACGAAATGATGCGAGATATTGAAGCAGATATTTTACCGACAAATCTTTTTGTTTCGATTGCGTTTGCTTAAAAAATTGCTCGGTCGGTTCTACAAACAAAGCAAAGCCCTCTTTGTTTTCCGACAACCATGACAACTCGAATTTTTCTTGCGACAAAGAAATAAATCCGTGTCCCGGATCGGCAAGTTTAAATGTATATTTTCCGGTTACAATACTTCGTTTGATACATTGTAATACAACGAAATGCGCTTGATTCCAATGCAAAATACAGGGCAAGGGTACTTCGACGGCTTTTGTCAACTCAATTAACTTGTCGATAGTTAATTTGGCGGATAATGAGTTAAAGCCAATTTTTTGTGCGGCTTCGGTAATGCCGAGCATAGATACGCCTTCGCGCGAGAGATAACAATATTCTCGTAAAAATCGCACGCTTTGCTTATGTCCGTAGTAGCTTGATATCATGGCGAGGCAAGCCGGACCACAATCCGTTTGATCGTGTTGAGGAGTGAATTTTAGCATATCGTTTCTTCTACATTCTTTTGCGCATCTTAAAAACTCCTTTCTCTCTCTTCCTGGTTTCCGGCCTGCCGTCTTATGGCTGAAATTTTCCGGTTGCCTATCCGATAGCTTACCGATAAGGTGATAACGCGGCTTGTTATCCTGGAGACGTCACGGATATACCTGTTTCCATTAGACTTTTCCGTCTGCCTGAACCGGCCTGTGTTGAATAGATCGACTGCAATGAGACCCAATGTCAGGTTGTCGTTCAACAAGCGGGCTCTGAATCCGCCCCGTATCATACAGGTTGCATCCGTACGCGCCGCCCCGTCTACATACGGGAACCAACAGGTACCTCCTATGAAGAAGATAAGCGTTTTATTTCGGTTCAACATAAAATCGTTGCCGGTAAACAGCGTCGCGCTGAATGTGTTAAGCGGCGCGTCTGCTTCTTCTACGGTTGCCGTTTTCTGAACGTAATAGATTTCGGCATTGCTGGAGGAGTTCCACCACCAGAGCTTGTTGAAATTGTAAGACGTCGTCATCCCTGTTCTTTGGAAATTGAAACCATTAACGGGAGCGCGACGTACTACTTGTGTTGCCGCATCAAGGAAGGGAAAGTCCACTATTTCGCCGGCAGTGTGGAGACGTCCTATTTTGCATTCGAAAGGATAGGTTGTACAGGCTATCTCCATATAGTGCGAAAAGGAGGGGCGCAGATAAGGATTACCTTCGCTATAGCTGTATTCATTGACATAACTTCGGAATGGATTTTGAGTAGCAAAATCCGGACGGCCGAGACGGCGGCCATAGCTCAATACCACCGACCGTTGATCATTGAATTTGTACTGCAAATAGGCTGTGGGGAAAAATTCGGGATAGCTTCTCCGGTTTGTTTCGTTCATTGTCTGGGAGTACCCTTCGGTTACTGTATTTTCCATTCGTAATCCGGCCTGAACATACAATTTATCGGTTATCCGGCGATTCCCGGAGATGTAAGCTGCCTGAATACTCTCTCTATAACGGAAGAGATTGGTGAAATTGGGGTCAATAACCGGATTTCCGGACAGGATGTTATGAAACAAAAAATCATTATTAATCTCGGTGAAGGAATATCTCCCGCCCATGCTCAGGTTTATCCAGGATAGAGGCAGATTTATATCTGCTTTAGCCGAATAGCTTTCGTGATTTCCTTTGTGCCGGCTGTCGTTGGCAACATGTGAATGGGGGATAAGAACATTGTCGGAATCATAGCTGTCTCCGGAGTTTGTTAATACCCCCAGGCTACCGATGTTGATATAGTCGAGATCTATCGACAAACTTTTCCCTAACGTGTCTATCTTGATAAGGCTGTTGATATTGCCGGAATGCATGGTAAAACGTTGCGAGTTTTCGTGTACTGAAATTTTTGACTCCCTCAACCCGTTACCGGAATCGAAAACAGTCGTGTTCGTTTCGGAAATACCCCGTGGATTACTTACCTTGTTGACAAAATACATGGCTCCCACCCGCCATCTGTCGCTCACGTCGTAGTCAACCCCGGTATTCA
>JAIRYL010000181.1 GCA_031267775.1 Tannerellaceae bacterium | reverse complement strand
CGTCGCGCATGTTGAATTTAAAATCCGGTCCCATGCGCACCCCGTCTACAATATACAGGGGCCCCAAGCCATTGACCGAACCGGCTCCGCGGATAAGGATATCGGCCGAAGATCCGGGAGAGCCTTCGCCCTTGGTAACCACTACCCCTGCGATCCGTCCGCTTAACGCTTCGCTCATACTTTTGGCCGATACGTCTTTAATGTCGTCGGGCTTGACCGAGGCGATGGCGCCTGTCAGTTCGGATCGTTTTTGAACGCCGTATCCAACGACGACAACCTCGTCCAGCGCCAGGCGGTCTTCTTCCAATACGATTTTAATATCGCGCAAACGGCCTACCGTAATTTCCTGTGATTTATATCCGATGAAAGAAACCGTTAAAACGGATTCCGCACGGGGAACTGTTATGAAAAACGCCCCGCTTAGATCGGTGACGACTCCGGTTGAAGAACCTTTCAGTATGACGTTAACGCCAATCATCGGGTCTCCGGTCTGGTCTGTTACCGTTCCTCGAACGGCTATGCCATCCTGCAGTACAGACGACGAACCCGGAAACTCCTGCGCTGATAAAACAGCTAAAAATAAAATAATAAGTAATCGTTTCATAGATTTAATGTTAATAAATGACTAAAAAAAATGTTGCAACCCGCGTTTTTTTTGAACAAGCTCTTACATAGGCAAATGAATTTAAATTACATACTAATAGGATACTGTTAAGGAACGTCCGTTTTTTCTTTGCGGCAATCCTCCATGAGGGTAAATGTAAACCGGCCTGGTATACTGCCCAGGCTGCCGGCTCCGACGCGATCGAATACGACGTTGCAGTAAAACGCTTCGCCCGCCGCGTCGTTAAAAGATATGCCATGCCGCGCCGCGCCGTATATATGGATATTCTCAAAATATAAACTGGCAATCGTCTTCTCGTTTCGCGAATCGATGAAGATGGCGTCGTATTTAGAATGATATAAGTCGATATTCGAGAATTTAATATTCCGGATATCATATTGCAAATAACTGGTGATATGGATAGCTCCCGACGCCGCTCCGTTTATAATATCGCCATAGAACCCCAGCGGGCCGGGCCTTCCGCCTCCTCTGTAAACCGAAATCCCGTCGTATACAATAAAATCCCCGTCGCTAAACTCTCTTCCGGGAAAATCCGTCGTTACCCGCAGAGCAGCTTCCATGGGATCCAGTATAACCAGGTTTAAGGCCTTATGCCCTTTCCCGCCGAAGAATCCCACGCTCGACGCCCTCCAGTTGTTTTCGGCCGTATTGTATTGAAACGTCACATTTTCGCACATGCTTTGCCCGCGCGACCACGAGGCCATGTCGTCGTCGCCGTTATTACGGAAGCTGCAATGCTCTACTACCGAATTTCTGCTTCCCAAAGACAGGTTTATCCCGTCGGCATACTGGTTGCGGAAGCGACAATGCCGTACGGCAAGGTTATCGGCGCCATCTATCCATCCCCCACACTCAAAATGTTCAATCCATACGTTTTTAATAACGGAATTAGAACCGAAAGAACCCATCAAGCCTTTGCCTGCCTGCCCGTTTCGTCCATTGAACACATAATAACGCCGGTTGTTGGCCGTCGTGATATACAGGCCGTCTATCACTATGTCGCTCCGGTCAGACTGTATTCCGCGTTTGGCAAACGTATCTTCTCTGTCCGGGGGAGCGGAAAAATAAATCTCCGTATACCACATGCCCGCGCCAATCAGTTTTGTGCCCGGTTCCGACAGCACGATCCGTTCGTTTACCGTATATTTTCCCGGGGGGATATAAATGGTTTTGCCCCCGTTAGCGGCTATGAAAGCCTCCAGGCTACCCGCTTTGCCGGCGTGGTATTCCACCTTGCCGACGTCGGGTATGGACGCGAAGGAGCGGGCGGGCGGAACAGGCTCCAGTTCTACGTAGTCAATGGTATAAGGAACGTCGTCGGCGTCCTCCTTTACCAGTTTGAACGTAGCCCCGCAAGGTATTTGATCCGGCAACTTAATCCGTACGTCGTCAAAACGCATACGCGCAAATTTGTTTTCGGCCGGCAAGTTATCCGGATAAGTCTGGCCGGTAAGTAAAGCGTATTGCCAGGCCCAGTACGAATCAAGCGTAATCCGTTGAATAAACGCATCGTTCACATAAAGGCTTACGTACCCTTTGGTTCCCGTTCCGCTGGGGCTGTCGGGTATGGAAAAGCGAACAACCATGCCGTCTGCCGCCTCGTCGTTCTTCCATTGTATATACGCTCCTTTATGAACGAGCCGGATAGCCGCCGCGTTGGAAGCCTCGCTCTGCAGCTCGGTTTGCGTACAGGCAGGGGAAAGAAACAATCCATTTGCCGCGCATTTTCCGGGTTCGGCCTCGTATCGTTTATAAGGGCGGTCGTAATACCCTCTCTGCTTCGCGTCGTCGGGATATGATACGCTTTGAGCAAACATGCCGGTGGAAACAGTTAATAAAGCTAACAATCGTACTTTTTTCATAGAATACCATTTTATAGAATTACAGTCAAAACTATCGACAGTTTCCCCCAGGTTCAGAAGCATGTAAATAAGCGCCGCGTTTATTTTCCGAAACCTCCCTGTTTATTTTTCAGAATCAGAACAATAAGGAAAGCTCCTTTAAAAGAGTTAGGTAAATACGTATATTCGGGCAATTTTTTTATATTTGCATGGATACTGAAGAATTGATACGCCAGTGAAAAAACGAGACAATATTACCATACTGCTATTTTGTTTACTAACTGCGCTATGCACAAACGCCGCCAACGCTAAAACGAGGCTGGATTCTCTTTTGTTGCAACTGGACGAAACAATCAGGGAGGAACATCTTTATACAGACTTGAAAAAAACGCATATCGAAGCTATCAAGTCTCAACTGAACCTGCCGCATCCGACGGAAGAAAAGCAATATGCCATCTACCGGAAGCTGTCTGTAGAATACGAATCCTTTATTTGCGACAGCGCCCTCAAGTATGATTACAAAAGCCTGGCCGCCGCCCGGGCCAGCCATAATGAATCATGGATAACAGACAGCCAGATACATCTGTCCGAAACGCTGGCCCAGGCAAGCCTCTTCTCACGCGCCACAGAAGCCCTTGGCAGTATTAAAAGAGAAAACATGTCTGCCGGCCAGCTTATAGCATACTATAAGGCATACATAAGCGTCTATACTTTCTGGACGGAATTTTATTCGGACACCTACATTGAACGGGATGGCTACATCGATTCTCTTTTACAGATAATAACCCCCGAACATACGTTTGAATACGCTTCTTTCCGCGGACTTATACTGATAGGGAGGGGAGAACTGGAACAGGCCGAACAGCTACTGACGCCCTACTTTTCCGGCATATCGCCCCAAACCAAAGATTATGCCGTTTATACCGCCAGGCTGGCGCATCTGTATAATCAAAAAGGCGATATGGAAAAACAGAAGGAATTTCTTGCCATGTCGGCTATCTGCGATATTAAGATTACGCTAAAAGAAAACCTGTCGCTAAGCATCCTCGCTACCTTATTATATAATGAAGGCGACGTAAACCGGGCAAACCTGTACATCAAAAAAAGCATGGAAGACGCCAACTTTTATAACGGGAAGCTCCGCAGCCTGCAAATAGCCAAAGTATTGCCCATGATAGACAAGGTTTACCAGGCGGAACGGAATATACTGCAACACAAACTGGCGCTCCTGCTGGCCATTGTAAGCATATTGTCGGTGATACTGCTGACGTCCATAGCCTTTATATTCAGTAAAAACAAACATCTGAACGAACTCAACGAGAGCCTCCAGACAGCTAACGAACGACAGATACAAACGAATATCAATTTAATGGAGGCAAACCATATTAAGGAACAATTTATTCATAATTTCCTGGAGCTGTGCACAACGTATATCACCCAGCTTAATTCTTTCAAGCTAACCGTAAAACGCAAAATAGTAGCCGGGCAGATATCGGATATCCTCAAACTAACCGCTTCCGACAACGAGTATGAATTAAAGGAACTGTACAAAAACTTTGACAAAGCTTTTCTGCAAATCTATCCGCAGTTTGTTTCGGAGATCAACAAGCTGCTGCGTAAGGAAGAACAATACCAGGTAAACGCAAATTTCAAGCTAAACCAGGAACTGCGTATCTTTGCCCTGATACGCCTTGGCATTACCGATACCAACCAGATAGCCGCTTTTCTGCATTACTCGCTGCGCACGGTATATAATTACAGGAGCAAGGTGAGGAGCAAGGCGCTCCGTCCGGAAGAGGATTTGGAAGAAATGATTAAAAAAATAGGCAAGCCCGACGTTCGGTAATCCATCGAAAACAATATATTTGTACAACTTTTAAAAAACACGTTCCGTTATGATTACCCGCAGACAAAATACCGACTTGGGCGTCGTGCTGGCCGCCGTGTTGCTGACGGCAGGCATGGTATACCATGCCGGGATACT
>JAIRYL010000173.1 GCA_031267775.1 Tannerellaceae bacterium | reverse complement strand
ACGGCGACAA
Organism: Tannerellaceae bacterium; assembly: GCA_031267775.1. GTDB lineage: Bacteria > Bacteroidota > Bacteroidia > Bacteroidales > Tannerellaceae > DFXE01. The sequence goes on along the minus strand of JAIRYL010000173.1, from coordinate 13,387 downwards.
ATCTTTGAGTGAAAAAAAAAATCCTTTGAGTCGGGGCGACAAATCTTTGAGTCGGGGCGACAAACCTTTGATTGATGGAAAAAAATCTTTGAGTCCGGGCGACAAATCTATGAGTAGATTTGGCGTAAAATCGCCTGAAAACCTCCCGCAGGGAAGCGTCCGAATCAAAAACAGACGTATTAATCAGCTCATTATAAGGGATATGATACGTTTCGGGGGAAGGAGGCCGGTTTTGGCAAATACGGCTTTCCGCCATCCTTCAGGCGGAAAACAGGCCGATATATGGATGATTTATTTCCATACGCCTCCTAAGTTTTGAAAGAATTGACTTTGTTTCAATACATCACATAATCTTTTCATTGAACGGCCCAACGTTTGAGCGTGGGGAAGTAGATTTTCATATTTGCAATGACTTCTTCTTTCGTATATGTTACCTCTGCATCTTTATTAAATTCATCTACAAATTGTGCGCAGTGTTCTATCATTTGTTCCATTGTACAATCCATTGTAAATGCTCCATCCTTAAAGCAGTAGCAGCAATATTCTTCATTTCCGCTTCCATCCCGGTTCGTTCCCAGTTCTTCTTGTTTTTGCAGCGGCATTCCGCAACTTTGGCAAAATTTTGTTTCCATAGACGTTTTATTTTACAGGTATATAAATTTTAGTAACAGGTTCTTTTCTATTCTCTTCCGAACAACGGATATACTCCTCAAATGCCATTCCACGGCGTAAGCTGTAATCAAAGTTTACGCTGATATGATTGTATAATTCCTGAAGCCCCGAATAACTTCCTTTCAGCGTATAAACGGCATACTTGCCCTTTCGTAGCTGGATAGCGCCAAACGCTCCCGTTGGAACAATTTTCTTTTCTACAGAAGCGCATGCATAAAAACGGCAATATGCAGACTTGGTTACATGGGGGTCGTCGAAACTTATACCGATAAAGCGGGTTTCTTTCGATAGAGCTTGTTTATCTTTCAGAAAACAGATAAGTTTGTTCCATGCTGTTTCGTAAGGCTCATCCTCTCCATACTTTCCGATAATTCGTATATAAACCAATTCTAAATCTCCTTCCTCGCAGACTTCCGACTGAAGATGATTATGTTTATTCCCGCTATTTTTCACATAGCCTGCTAATCGGTCTTGAAGTTCATCCATATATGCTTTCGGAGATATACCGGTTTGTTTCTTAAAAGCTTTAGAGAAGGATTGCGGATTATCATAGCCTGCCATTTCAGCAAGTTTCATCAGGCTCATTTCCTCTGTTTGCATATACAGTACAGCACGTTCTATTCGTTGTCTTGCCACGTAAGAGTATAATGATTCATTCAGAGACAAACGCATAATGCGAAGCAATTGCCGTTGCGAAACGTTGATTTGATTAGCCAGCGTATCCAGTTGCAGAGGTTTATGCAAATTAGCGCTGATATGATCAATTACCTGATTGGCCTTTTGCCGATATATGTTTTCCGTACAACTTCGCATATATTCAATATCTTGGTGATAAAGATACGGATTCCGTCCGGATTGAATATTGTCCAATCTCGCCAATTTTCAGGTTATTTTACATCGAAACGTCTCACAAGGTACTTCCAGTCTGTTTTCCTCGTCCGGTTGATTCTTGTTTTTTGTTAGAATTACGTTAACGCACCATTTATGGCGCTGTTTTCCGCCATCATCCTTCAGCCTGAAAATACCGCCTTCCTCTGCAAAAATCAAGCGAAACGACTTATAATCTGAAATAAAACGCTACATTTACGGATGAATTTTTAAAAGCGGCTTGTCATGAAGAACTCTATTCTGTTTTTGTTTGTTCTTGTTCTGGTATCTTCCTGTACAAAACAAACGTCTCCCAAACCCGGCAAAGTAGATAAACAAACGTTCGTCTTTTCTATAAAAGGAACCGATACTTTGCGACTCGACAAATATGATATTCCATCCAAAGAGATAAATAAACCCTGCGTGTTGTTTGTTTTTGGAGGCGGCTTTGCCGTGGGTTCGCGGGGGGAAGAATTTAATGTCGACTATCTTAAAAAACTGGCGGAAAAAGGGTATGTGGGAATTGGTATCGACTATCGGCTGGGCTTGAAAGATATAAAGAATATAGATGTATCCGGAGATCCCGCCAATATTATCGGCCTGTTATTCAATGCAATCCATATAGCTGTCGAGGATTTGTTTGACGCAACAGATTTTGTTTACAAACAGGCAGAAGCGTGGGGGATCGATAAAACTAAAATAATAGCCAACGGCTCGAGCGCAGGCGCCGTTACCGTATTGCAAGGCGAATATATAAGATGTAATAAAGCGGCGCTGTCCAAACGATTGCCCGACGGGTTCTCTTATGGAGGAATTATCGCTTTTGCCGGCGCTGTGGCTGGCGAAAACGGCGATTTAACCTGGCCGGTACATCCGGCACCCATCCAGCTTTTTCATGGCGACGCCGACAAAAATGTGCCTTTTAATAAAGCCTTGCTGGGAGACGCCGGATTATATGGGTCTAACTATATAGCCGGGCAATTAAATAAAATGCAATCGCCCTGTTATTTCTATGAAGTAGAAAATGCCGCACACGAAATAGCCGGTTCGCCCATGCTATATAATTTAGACCAAATAGGCGCGTTCATCAATACATTCGTACTAAATTCCGAACCTCTTATGATCCATACGGCAGTAAAACAAATAGGCAAACCCGAATTGGAAAAAGAGTTTGATTTTATGGACTATATCAATACCAATTACAACTAACGCCCGTTTTCGGTAAGCAAACGTTCTATTATACGGGGGTAGTGTTCATATTCCAGGGCATGCACGTTGGTTGCTACATCTTCAGGCGTATCTGAAGGAAGGATGGGGCAGGTAGCCTGAAAAATAATTTTTCCCTCGTCGTAATATTCATTTATATAATGTATGGTAATACCCGATTCCTTTTCGCCGGCGTTTACTACCGCTTCATGTACATGCATGCCATACATGCCTTTCCCCCCATATTTGGGCAATAGCGCCGGATGAATGTTTATAATCTTATGGGGAAATGCAGTCAATAAGACGTGTGAGATTTTATTCATAAAACCTGCCAGTACAATAAAATCCACCTTGTATTCGGTAAGCATGTTAATAACGGGCGTCCCTCCTGTAAACTCCTCCCGCGTAAACGCAAATGAAGGAATACCCAGTTTATTTACCCGTTCATGAACGTTGACTTTTTTATGGTCGGATAAAACGACAGATACGTTAACTGTTTTATTCGCAGTAAAATACCGGATAATATTTTCCGCGTTTGTTCCGGATCCGGAAGCGAAAATAGCTATATTTTTCATTATTTCATTTTTTTAAATGCACAAGAAAGAAGAAAATGTGCAGGTTCTGTGTATTTTTAAGCGCATATATTTGTTTTGTAACATAAAAAATGCTTTCCTTTGCACTGCAAATTTAAAAAGTATATTCTATTTATTAATCTAAATTGAAAAGTTATGTCTGAAATTGCATCTAGAGTAAAGGCTATTATCGTTGATAAATTAAGCGTTGAAGAAACAGAAGTTACGAACGAAGCCAGCTTTACTAATGATTTAGGAGCAGACTCTCTTGATACGGTAGAGTTGATTATGGAATTCGAAAAAGAATTCGGTATCTCGATTCCTGACGATCAAGCAGAAAAAATTGCAACAGTAGGTGACGCTATCGCTTATATTGAAGTTAACGCGAAGTAATCCCCTTTTAGTTCAAACGTATGGAATTAAAAAGAATTGTAGTGACAGGTCTTGGAGCTATTACTCCGCTTGGTAACACCCTCCCGGATACGTGGGAAGGTCTTATTAATGGTAGAAGTGGAGCCGGGCCTATTACTCAGTTTAATGCAGAAAAATTTAAAACACGTTTCGCCTGCGAAGTGAAAGGTTTCGATCCATTGCAAATTATGGACCGGAAAGAAGCGCGTAAATGTGATCGCTATACCCTGTTAGCATTAGGCGCCGCCAAAGAGGCAATCGCCGATTCAACCCTGGATATCGAGAAAGAAGACCTGAACCGCATCGGCGTGATATTCTCATCCGGTATTGGCGGTATCAAAACATTTGAAGACGAAGTAATGAGCTACAACGAAGAAAGAGGCCCGCGTTTCAATCCTTTTTTCATTCCCAAAATGATTTCGGATATCGCTGCCGGTCAAATATCCATGATGTATGGATTCAGAGGGCCGAACTTTGCCACTGTTTCGGCTTGCTCATCTTCTACCAATGCTATTTCCGATGCGTTTAATTATATACGTTTGGGAAAAGCGAACGTTATCGTTACCGGTGGCGCGGAATCTGCAGTTTCGGCGGCAGGTATAGGCGGTTTTAATGCGATGAACGCCCTGTCTACCCGGAATGATTCTCCCCATACGGCTTCGCGTCCGTTTAGCCTGAGCCGGGACGGATTTGTATTAGGCGAAGGTTCTGCCTGTCTTGTACTTGAAGAAATGGAGCATGCGGTAAAAAGAGGCGCTAAAATATATTGCGAAATAGTTGGGGCGGGTATGTCTGCCGACGCGTATCACTTAACCGCTTCGCATCCCGACGGATTGGGCGCCAAGCTGGTTATGATAAACGCTTTGGAAGATGCGGAAATGAAACCGGAAGACATTGATTATATCAATGTACATGGAACGTCTACTCCCGTTGGCGACATATCGGAAGCGAAAGCTATTAAAGATGTATTTGGCGAACATGCTTATAACCTGAATATCAGTTCTACAAAGTCTATGACCGGACATCTTTTAGGAGCCGCCGGAGCATTGGAAGCGATTACCTGTATTCTGGCAGTGAAAGAAGGCGTTATTCCTCCTACGATTAATCATGAGGAAGGCGACGACGATCCGGAAATAGATTATAAGCTGAACTTTACATTTAATAAAGCGCAAAAAAAAGAAATAAAGGCTGCATTATCCAATACGTTCGGTTTCGGAGGGCATAATGCAAGCGTAATAGTAAAGAAATTTATCAGATAATAGTTTTTAAACGTGTTTAAACGATTATATAAAAAAATAAGGCTCCTCAAGAATAAAGGCAAGGGGTCTTATTTGTCTTTATATAAGCTACTTGGATTCTACCCGGATGATATTAGTTTGTATGAGCAGGCCTTCTTGCATAAATCGTCTTCGATAGAAGCAGGCGACGGACGATGGCTTAATAATGAACGTCTGGAGTTTCTTGGCGATGCTATCCTTGATGCAATTGTAGCAGACATATTATATAAACATTTCAGAAACAAACGGGAAGGTTTCCTTACCAACACACGTTCCAAAATTGTGCAACGCGATAACCTTGACCGTATTGCGATTAATCTTGGATTAGAAAAATTAATCGTTTGCTCTACCAAACTCAATTCTCATAATAATCACTTATATGGTAATGCGCTGGAAGCATTGATCGGGGCGATATACCTTGATCAGGGTTACCGGAGATGTTATAAATTTATCGAAGATGTGATTATTAAGAAAAATCTTGATATAGATAAATTAGCCCGTAAGGAAGTAAATTTTAAGTCGAGCCTTATTGAATGGAGTCAGAAAAGTAAGCTTGAAATATGTTTCAAGCTGATAGAATCCTTTATGGATAATGACGGAAATCCTGTATTTCAAACATGTGTAACTTTATTTGGACGTCAAATAGGGGTAGGAATAGGTTATTCCAAGAAAGAATCTCAACAAAATGCAGCCAAGATGGCTATAAAAAAACTCCGTACCGACAAAGAATTTCAAGAAACCATCGCCAAATTAAAGAAAAAACTGCCTGGCGAAACAACCGGAGATCATAAATTTGAAGAACTCCCTGAAGATATTGACGCCGGGAACAGTTAAATAATACGTCGACGCAATAGAAAGGTGGAAAGTAACAGAATTGGCTGTAAAAAGTCAAGACAGGTTGCTTTTTTTGTTTTTATGTATATCTTTTATCCTGTAATAAACAGTTTGCTTACGAATCGTAACTTTCTTGATTTAACCCTGATTGTTGTATTTGTTTATATTAGTTAATTATATCGGTTTTGCTATCAAAATGTCAGAAAATATTTTTTCAACTCGAAAAAATCACATTACTTTGTGTCAAAATGAAATGAAAACTAATAAATGAAATTGTAATGAAAACGTCGATGTTAACGAAAAGCATTTGGGGATTTATTTTTATTTTTGCGTGTAGTATGGCTATGAACGCTGTTTCTCCCAAGAATTATATGTACGACACAAAAGAAGAAAATGGCAAAGTGGTATCAAAAACTGTCTTCACGAATGAAGACGGGCTTCTAAACAAACAAATGAAATATGATTTCACGTATAACGAAGATGGAAAAGTGGCTGTAAAGAAAGCTTGTAAATGGAATAAATCGACAGATAGCTGGGAGCCGTTTTTTCTGATTTCTTATAAATATAACAAAGAAACAGGAGATATCCACACAACCTATGGGATGTGGGATAAAAAGAAAAAAGATTACAGCTTGAACGTTCAGGAGATGATCTCGCCTGCTTCAAACTATGAATCAATATTTTCATAAGATACACAGACATTCATAAAAGATAGAAAGCGATACGGCTGCAACAATTCACATCGTTGTGCCGTATCGCTTTCTATTTATAAATGAGAGGGATACGAATCAAATAATTTTCTCTAAACCGGCCAGATTGGCTGATACTTCTTCATCGGTCAGTTCGTAATTACTTAAATCGCCTGCTAAGTATTGGTCGTAAGCTGCCATATCAATCAATCCATGACCTGATAGATTGAATAAGATCGTACGCTGTTTGCCTTCCAGTTTAGCCTGTTCGGCTTCCTGAATAGCGGCAGCAATTGCGTGGGATGATTCAGGAGCCGGAATAATACCTTCTGCCTGAGCAAATAAAGTTGCTGCCTTAAACGTATCTAATTGTTCAATGTCAACAGCTTCTACATATCCGTCTTTTCGTAGTTGGCTAATAATAGAGCCCGCGCCATGATAACGTAATCCCCCTGCATGAATATGGGCGGGAGAGAAGGTATGCCCTAATGTAAACATGGGTATTAGCGGCGTATAACCGGCTTCGTCGCCAAAGTCGTACTGGAATTGGCCGCGCGTCAGTTTCGGGCATGACGCCGGTTCTGCCGCTACAATACGTATATCTTTATCACTAACTAACTTATGGCGAAGGAACGGAAAACTAATCCCTGAAAAGTTTGAACCTCCTCCAAAACAACCAATAACCACATCCGGATATTCGCCGGCCATTTCCATTTGTTTTTCCGCTTCCAAACCAATAACCGTTTGGTGTAGCATAACATGGTTCAGAACGCTGCCTAACGTATATCTGCAATTAGGCGTTTGCATGGCCAGTTCCACAGCCTCGGAAATAGCTGTGCCCAAGCTTCCCTGATAAGTTGGATGGTCTGTCAATATTTTACGTCCGGCTTTCGTACTCATACTGGGCGAAGCGATTACCTGTGCGCCAAACGTCTGCATAATCGAACGGCGATATGGTTTTTGATGATAACTCACCTTTACCATATAAACGGCCAGCTCCAAACCAAAAGCCTTTGCCGCATAAGATAGAGCGGCTCCCCATTGTCCGGCTCCGGTTTCGGTCGTAATATGGGTTACTCCTTCCTGCTTGCAAAAATAGGCCTGAGCGATTGCTGAATTTAATTTATGAGAACCTACCGGACTCACGCTTTCATTTTTAAAATAAATATGAGCCGGCGTATCTAACGCTTTTTCCAGCCCATAAGCGCGAACTAAGGGGGTAGGACGCCAGATTTTATACATCTCGCGTACTTCTTCCGGTATTTCTATCCATGTGTCGGTTTGATTTAACTCCTGATGCGCCAGCGACTTAGCAAATAAAGGATAGAGTTCTTCTTCTTTAACAGGTTGCTTTGTGCCCGGATTTAAAATAGGACGCGGTTTGTTTTTCATATCTACTACGATATTATACCACGCCGCAGGAATTTCTTTTTCTTCCAATAAAAACTTTTTAGTACTCATAATTCATATTTGTAGGTTACATTATTTCTAAAAATAAGCTTTATAGCTTACAACATGGAAGCAAAGTAACAAATAATATTTCGTTATTCAATATGAATTGAACAAAATTCAATACATTTGCATACTAAATAAATTTACGAAATATAATTAAATCAGCAGAATCATGAGAAAGCTTTTTTTACTACTTTCCTGCCTTGTATTTATTCAATTTATCTTTGCTCAAAGAGAGAATTTTACCTATAATTTCTATGGATTTGTAAGAGGCGATATCTATTACAATTCGAGAAGCAATGTAGAAGCGGTAGACGGTAACTTTTATCTCTATCCGCTTGATAAAGCGCCCGACGCCAATGGCAATGATTTAAACAGCAATCCGAATAGCTCGTTTTATACGTTTACAACTCGATTTGGTTTAGATATGACTGGCCCAAATGTCGGTGCGGCAAAAACATCCGCCAAGGTAGAAGTCGACTTGGGAGGATTCAATCTCGCTAATTATCTGCTTCGCATCCGTCAGGCGTATGTTAATTTAAGCTGGGAAAAAGGTTCTTCCCTCTTACTTGGGCAAACGTGGCATCCGTTGTTCGGAGACGTTATGCCCGACGTTTTGAACCTGAACACCGGAAGCCCTTTCCAACCCTTTAATCGAAGCGCGCAAATAAGGTATCAATATAAAAGTAATAAAGTACCATTTACCGGTTCGGCTATTTACCAACTGGTGTATTTATCTGCAGGGCCAAACGGGAAAAGCGAAGAATACCAGAAAAATGGAGTTCTTCCCGAATTATTTGCAGGCGTAACATACCGCGACAATGGATTTTTAGGAGGTTTAGGGGTTGAAATGATATCGCTGAAACCTCGTCTACGGGCTAATATGGAAGATAAAATATATAAAGTAGACGAACGGGTTACCAGCCTGTCTTTTATGGCTCAGGCTCAATATAAGACAGACAATCTTTTTCTGGCCGGGAAAACGCTTCTTGGCTCTAACCAGACGCATAACGCTATGTTAGGCGGATATGGCGTTTCGTCTATCGACAATCGTACGGGCGAACAAAAATATACGTCTTCACGTCATTCAACCACTTGGCTCAATGTAGTATTAGGTAATAAATGGAAAGGTAGCCTGTTTATGGGATACGCTAAAAATTTAGGAACAACCGATAAATTGGTCAGTCCGGAATTATTTTATGGGAGTGGAATCGATATAGACCAGTTGCTTTCTGCCGCCGTTAGTTTTTCGTATAATTTACCCCACTGGAAAGCCGGGATTGAATATTCTGCAACAACAGCCTGGTATGGAGATACAGACCTTTCAAACGGTAAGGTAACAAATGCACAGGCTGTTACCAACCATAGAATATTGGGATTGCTTACTTATTATTTCTGAAGGCGGACGCCTGCTTCAAAGCGCTTTTCGAATATCTTCGTCAAGCGCTCTTAAATCTTCAATGCGTTTCACAATTTCGCCTTTTTTATTAATAAGGAATAGAGCGGGTAACTGTTTTACGTTATAAAGCGCTGCTATCTGAGAATAGGCCGATTCAGGATCATGGACGCAGGTCCAGGGCAATTTAGACGCTACATTCTTCCAAAAGTGTTTGTCTGTATCTAATGATATCTGATAGATGACGAATCCTTTGTTGTTGTATTTTTCATATAACTCGGCAAAATTCATATTCAGAGCGGGCGACCATTCGTTTTGATAGGTAGTAAAATTAACCAGAACAGTTTTGTTTTCAGCCACTTCGGATAATTTAACAACCTCTTCGCGCAGGTTTGGCAACGTTATATCCAGGTAATTTATTTCCTGAACATTAACGCTCTCCGTGTCTAACGCCCGTTGTTGACGAATCACTTTAATAGATTGTAATGCCAGATTATGAAGATGTTTTGCACGGACGTTTTCCGGGTAATTAAAATCATAACTTGTGGCAACCGCGCCATACGCTTTTGAATCGTCTTTATCATACAGATTAAAGAAATACAGCCCGTCTATTTGCTGGAATAACGCATAATAGGCGGCCGTAGACATGGGCGCTGAATAAATATATGTACGGGCTACTTCCTTGTAAGCCTCGACAGCTTCCAATACCTGTTCCCGGTATGTTGTATCGGAAATCAATTTGCTGTCGTAATCTTTGCGTAATCGTCCGATAGCCTGATTCGCATCCAGTTGAGCCAGCGTTATTTGTTTGATCGCTTTTGAATTTTCAGAACCTTCTACCATATAAGAAGTTGCAAACGTTCCTGCATCGGCGCTAAAAGAAACAGTCTCCGTAGAATCGACGGAGAAATTGATCCACTGATTATTCAAACGCAAACGATAAAAATCAGGATATGGAGGGCGGGGTTGCTTAAATGTAAACTTACCGGCGGCGCTAAGCTTAATCGAATCTGCTATTTTGACAGATGAAACGCCTACGTTTTCAAGAAACATTGTCTGCCCGTCGGCGCCGGACACAACACCCTTAACGGTAAAATTCTTGCTACTGTCGCTACATGCCGTAAATAAAACAAGTATTGCTCCAAGAGCCATCATCAGGTGCGTAGTTATCCGTTTCATATTCTATTTCTCAAAATTTTACTATTTGGATGCAAATATACATTAATTTGCAATTGAACAGTAATTATTCGTTGTTTCTTCCAAATTATTTCGCAAAAAACCGCTTACAACGAGTTATTTATTGTTTTTACATACATTTAACATGTAAACTTTCACTACCTTTGCCCCAATTTTATAGATAGAAAAATAAGAATATTGAAAATTATGGTTAATCCAATTAACAAGATGATCGATTTAGGCGACGGAAGGACGATCGCCGTCGAAACCGGGAAATTGGCAAAACAAGCTGATGGCGCCGTTACCGTTCGTATGGGTAATACGATGCTGCTGGCAACTGTGACTGCCGCTAAAGATGCAAATCCCGGCGTTGATTTTATGCCTCTGCAGGTTGAATATAAAGAAAAATTCTCCGCGTATGGCCGTTTTCCGGGAGGATTTACAAGAAGAGAAGGAAAAGCTTCCGACTATGAAATACTTACTTCACGCTTAGTAGACCGCGCGCTTCGTCCGCTTTTCCCGGACAATTATCATGCTGAAGTATTTGTTAATATTATATTATTTTCATCCGACGGTAATGATATGCCGGATGCATTGGCCGGTTTAGCCGCGTCTGCGGCTTTGGCTGTATCGGATATACCGTTTAACGGGCCTATCTCCGAAGTTCGTGTTGCCCGTATTAATGGCAAGTTTGTTCTCAATCCAACTTTCTCCGAGCTGGAAAAAGCTGATATCGATATTATGGTAGGCGCTACCATCGATAATATCATGATGGTAGAAGGTGAAATGAATGAAGTACAGGAAGCTGAAATGCTCGAAGCTATCAAGGTTGCCCACGAAGCTATCAAGATACAGTGCCAGGTACAACTTGAATTGTCGGAAGCTTGCGGCAAGCTGGTAAAACGCGCATACGACCACGAAGTAAACAATGAAGAACTTCGTAAGGATGTTTGCGAAAAATGTTATGACAAAGTATATGCCGTCGCTGTTTCCGGCTCTTCCAAACATGAACGTTCAGACGCTTTTGGGAAGATTGTAGAAGAATATAAAACAAACTTTACGGCAGAAGAATTAGTAGAAAAAGCCGAAATGATAGGTCGCTACTATCATGATGTGGAAAAAGAAGCGATGCGCCGCGCTATTTTAGATGAAGGAAAACGGCTGGATGGCCGTAAAACGACAGAGATTCGTCCGATCTGGTGTGAAGTTGATTATCTGCCGGGACCTCATGGATCCGCTATATTTACCCGCGGAGAAACGCAATCGCTTACCACTGTGACATTAGGAACAAAAGCGGATGAAAAAATGATCGACGATGTACTGAATCACAGTAAAGAACGTTTTCTTTTACATTATAACTTCCCTCCTTTCTCTACGGGAGAAGCGAGACCTTCGCGGGGCGTAGGACGGCGGGAAGTAGGGCATGGCAATTTGGCGCATCGCGCGCTAAAACGGATGATTCCTGCCGAGTATCCCTACGTAATTCGCGTTGTTTCGGATATTCTTGAATCAAATGGTTCTTCTTCCATGGCTACGGTTTGCGCCGGAACGCTCGCCTTGATGGACGCAGGCGTGAAGGTAAAGAAACCTGTTTCCGGTATTGCCATGGGGCTGATTTCGGAAAATAAAGGAAGTAAGTTTGCCGTTCTTTCCGACATTCTTGGAGACGAAGATCATTTAGGCGATATGGACTTTAAGGTAACCGGAACAAAAGACGGTATTACGGCTACTCAGATGGACATCAAAGTAGACGGGCTTTCTTATGAAATCCTTGAAAAAGCGTTAGCGCAGGCAAAAGAAGGACGGATGCACATACTGGGGAAATTAACGGGAACGATTGCAGAACCTCGCGAAGATTTGAAACCGCACGCTCCGCGCATTGAATCGCTAACGGTAGGTAAAGAATACATTGGCGCGATCATTGGCCCGGGAGGAAAGATTATTCAGGGAATCCAAGAGAAAACAGGCGCCATTATCTCTATTGAAGAAGTTGACGGCGTAGGTAAAATAGAAGTATCCGGTACTAATAAAGAGACGATTGACGCAGCCATGAGAGCGATTAAAGCCATCGTTGCCGTCCCCGAAGTAGGCGAAACGTATGAAGGTAAGATTTCTTCTGTTATGCCGTATGGCGCTTTCGTTGAATTTATGTCGGGCAAAGACGGTCTGCTTCATATTTCCGAAATAGATTGGAAACGCTTGGAAACAGTTGAACAGGCCGGATTGAAAGAAGGCGACACAATCTTAGTGAAGTTGGTTGATATCGATCCCAAAACAGGTAAATTTAAACTTTCGCGCAAAGCGCTATTACCTAAACCCGAAGGGTATGAAGAACGCCCGCCGCGTTCCGATCGCGGCGACAGAAGCGATCGCGGCGACAGAAACGGACAACGTAACAATCGTCCGCCGCGCCGTCAGGAATAAGCAAAATACAATACAAAAAAACGGAGAATAAATGAATGTTCTCTGTTTTTTTTATTGTATAAAAAAGATATAAAATAAGAAAATCTAATATCTTCTTGTCCGAAAATCCATAATTGAAAGACTAAAATTACAGTTACATACAAGTGTAAATATGCGAAGGATATTCAAGGTTTTTTGAAGTTACTGAAAAACATTTTTTATTATGAGCAATATTTATTATACTTGTACAAAGTATAAGCATTACGATTGTTGCCTTAAAGTATGTACTTTGTCATACGCCTTTTGGAGTGTATGGTATCAAAAATAGTTTATCCATTATCAACCCAAGATAGCATGAAAAAAACTTTTCTAATCATACAGTTTTGTTTTTTACTTTCCGGTATACTGTGGGGGCAAATGGCGTCGGATACG
>JAIRYL010000154.1 GCA_031267775.1 Tannerellaceae bacterium | reverse complement strand
TATCATACCTGAAGAGCAGGCCAAAGAGATGGCGTCTAAATTGCCCGAAGTACCCAAAAGTCCTTCCAATCATTATGCCAACTTCCTGCTGAGTTGTATGGGGAAAGAGAAACCCCGTTCGCCATTCTCCATTGCCGGCCCGTTGAGCCAGGTATTCTGTCTGGGCGTATTGAGCCAGCAACTGGGCGTCAAGCTCCTTTTCGACCGTCAAACAAAACGTATTACCAACAATCCCCTGGCTAATCAAATGCTATACGGATCTTCTCCCCGCAAAGGTTGGGAAGAATACTATAAGGTATAACCCGGACGTTGATATGCGTATTTCTAAAGATGATGAACGCGTTTTTTGGGCTGAATGCCCAAACGGCGCGTTCATCAAGATTTATATTGTATCTTTGCACAGACGTGTATATATAAAAACACGGGATAGCGCTTATGAAATTGGACGACAATACGGATTATAACGAAAACGAAGGGAAAAACGAAGAGGAAGAAACGCAGTCCTTTTCGGAAGTAAACGAAGAGGAAGCGTCTGCTGATACTCATTCGGAGTATAAGGCGCCGGGAAAAGGGGAAAAGGAAATTACGCATCACCTTTCCGGCATGTATCAGGATTGGTTTCTCGACTATGCTTCGTATGTCATTCTGGAGCGTGCCGTGCCTCATATCAATGATGGGCTGAAACCGGTTCAGCGACGTATTTTGCACTCCATGAAACGCCTCGACGACGGCCGGTACAACAAGGTGGCGAATGTGGTAGGCCATACCATGCAATTCCACCCGCATGGCGATGCGTCTATAGGCGACGCGCTGGTTCAGTTGGGGCAGAAAGATTTGTTGATAGATTGCCAGGGTAACTGGGGGAATATCTTAACCGGCGACGGAGCGGCGGCTCCCCGTTACATTGAAGCCCGCCTGTCTAAATTCGCCCTCGAAACCGTTTTCAATCCAAAAACTACGCTGTGGCAACCTTCGTACGACGGGCGCAACAAAGAACCGGTAACGCTTCCCATTAAATTCCCGCTCTTGCTTGCCCAAGGGGTAGAAGGGATTGCCGTAGGGCTGTCTTCCAAAATACTTCCGCATAATTTCAACGAATTACTGGACGCTTCCATCGCTTATCTGAAAGGAGAGGCGTTTACGCTTTATCCCGATTTCCAGACGGGAGGCTATGTGGATGTTACCAAATACAACGACGGGGAACGGGGAGGTTCGGTTAAAGTCCGCGCAAAAATCAGTAAACTCGATAGCAAAACGCTTGTTATTAGTGAAATACCTTATGGAAGAACGACTTCTTCCCTGATCGAATCGATTCTCAGGGCGAACGATAAGGGGAAAATAAAAATAAAAAAGGTAGATGATAATACGGCTCGCGACGTGGAGATATTAATCCATCTGGCGCCGGGCGTATCTTCGGATAAGACGATAGATGCGCTGTATGCTTTCTCTGATTGTGAAATAAGCATTTCGCCCAACTGTTGCATCATACAGGACAATAAACCCCGTTTCCTCACGGCGGGCAACGTGTTGCGTCATTCTGCCCGCAATACGCTGGCCTTGTTGCAGGCAGAGCTCGAAATCCAACAGGCAGAGCTGGAAGAAACCCTCTTTTTTGCTTCCCTGGAGAAGGTATTTATAGAAGAACGTATCTATAAAGACGAAGGGTTTGAGAATGCAAAAGACATGGATCAGGCGGTTACGCATATCGACAAGCGCCTGGAACCGTTTAAGCCTCGATTCATACGCGAAATAACGCGCGAGGATATCCTGAAGCTGATGGAAATAAAGATGGGGCGTATTCTTAAATTTAATTCGGATAAGAGCCAAGCCTTTATCGCCCAGATAAGGAAAGACCTCGAAGAACTGGATAACCATCTGAAGAATATGGTGGCTTATGCCATCAACTGGTTCTTGATGCTGAAAGAGAAATATGGCGCCGCTTATCCGAGACGGACGGAGATTCGCAGCTTTGATACGATAGAAGCCGTCAAGGTGGTAGAAGCAAACGAGAAGCTTTACATCAACCGGCAGGAAGGCTTTATCGGGATGTCGCTGAAGAAGGACGAGTTTATATGTAATTGTTCCGACATGGACGATGTGGTGATATTCTATCGCAATGGGGCATATAAAGTTGTGAAAGTAGCCGATAAGTTGTTTGTGGGTAAAGACGTCATTTACTTGAATGTATTTAAACGGAACGATAGCCGGACGATATACAATGTGGTTTACCGCGACGGCAAAATGGGTTGCAACTATATCAAACGCTTTAATATTACAAGTATCACCCGCGATAAAGATTATGCGTTGACGAGGGGAACGGAAAATTCCCGCGTGATGTATTTCAGCGCCAATCCAAATGGGGAGGCCGAAACGGTAAAGATTATACTGAAGCCCAAGCCGCGCCAGAAACTGCTGGTGTTTGAAAAAGATTTCAGCGAGGTAGCCATTAAAGGGCGCAGTTCTATCGGTAATATCCTGACAAAGGCGGAAATCCATAAAATTTCATTGAAGCAAAAAGGAATTTCTACGCTGGGCGGAAGAGAGGTATGGTTTGACTGGGATGTGCTGCGCCTTAATTACGATGGACGGGGAGACGGATTAGGCGAATTTGAAAGCACAGACCAGATACTGGTGATACTGCGGAACGGCGATTTCTACACGACTAATTTCGACCTGAGCAATCATTACGAAGATACGATTCTGATGATTGAAAAGTATAATCCCCATAAAATATGGACGGCCGTTTTCTACGACGCCGACCAGGGATACCGTTACCTGAAGCGTTTCCAGGCGGATAGCGCGTCCAATCGTAAACAGAACTTTGTAAGCGATCATTCGGATAGCCGGCTGTTTCTGCTTACCGACGAAGTTTACCCCCGTATCGAGGTTGTCTTTGGAGGCGGAGACAGTTTCAGGGAATCGTTACTTATCGACGCCGAAGAGTTTGTTGGCGTAAAAAGCTTTAAGGCAAAAGGAAAGCGTATTTCTACTTTCGAGATTCAAACGATAAACGAACTCGAACCGGTACGTTTCCCGCCGGAGGATACATCTTCCGTACAGGTGGTAGATGATACGGCGGATCACGACGGGGAGGAACAGGAGAAAAGTAATTCGGATATTATCGACGAGATAACAGGACAGATGAAACTGTTTGACGAATAGCCTATGAAACGAACAACCGGCTTTCTATTACTGTGCGTTTGTTTGATCCGCCTGTCGGCGCAATCCAGGGAAGAAGAACTTCCGAAGGCAATGAATGAAGGTACGTTGATTGGAGTTGGAACTTCGCATGTGAAAGATACCTATCTTTCTCCTTTTAATTATTCGGGCTGGGGGCTTCGTATCCTGAATGAACGGATGAAAATAACAGGGCTTGGCCGGGATAATTTTTCCCGTCAACAGATTATTAACGTAGATATTTCTTCTACCAAGAATCCTGCGGAGAATGTAAACGATTTTGCCGCTTTTGCTGATTATGCGTTAGGATATCATTATCGTTTGGACGTTGTTCCCGGTTTTAGGGTATTAACCGGTATGTCGGCTCATCTATCAGGCGGGTTTATTTATAATATCCGCAATGGAAATAATCCTCTTTCGGCAAAGATTGACGTAGATGGGGGATTTTCTTTGATAACATTATGGAATTTCCGTATGAATAAACTTTCTTTTACGTTGCGATATCAGGGTGAATTGCCTTTGGCGGGGGTCTTCTTTTCGCCCGAATATGGCGCGTCTTATTACGAGATGTTCAACGTTGGAAATCTTTCGGACGTACTTGCTTTTAATTCGTTTCATAATAAGTTTGCCCTCAAGAACTATGTTACGCTTGATATTCCTGTAGAAAGTTTCACCATTCGGCTTGGTTATTTAAACAGTTTATACTACTCGGACGCTAAAAGTATACAAACGCGTATTATTTCCAATTCATTTATGATTGGCTGGGTGAAAGAATTTATACCTTTGGGCAGTAAACGGATAAAATACAAAAACAGGGTAAAAAGTTCTTACTATTAAGCGTATGGCTTATTCCGGAATATATGGTCGTTTTTTAATCGTCCTTTGTTTATTTAATCAGGGATGTAATATGGCAGACGAGTATAATACTTCTCCACAAAAGAATTTTGAGGCGCTTTGGAAAATATTGGATGAAAATTACTGCTTTTTTGATTATAAAGGAATAGACTGGGACGAAGTGCACGATAAATACAGTCTGCAAATCGACGAATCCATGTACGAATACAAATTGTTCCAAGTATTGTCTGATATGGTTAATGAATTGAAAGACGGCCATATTAACCTGAACTCTTCTTTTTTCTTTTCTTCTTACGAAGGCTGGTATACCGAATATCCCTCGAATTTCAGTTGGGGCATATTAAATGATAAATACCTGGTTGACGCCGCCCGTGGGGGAAATTATAACGAAATAAGATATACGCGGTTTGCCGGTAATCAGATAGGATATATTTATTATGGAAGTTTCAGAGAAAGTATGTTAGAAACGGAGTTGGATAGCATTTTTCATTTCTTCGAGAATTGCAAAGCGCTTGTAATAGACGTACGCGATAATGGAGGCGGTTCGTTAATAAACTCAGACCGTTTAGCCTCCCGCTTTCTGACAGAAAAAACATTGTGCGGATATATTCAGCATAAAACGGGGAAAGGACGTTCCGATTTTTCGGATCCGTATCCGATTTATTTAAAGCCTTCTCACAATACCTTGTGGTTAAAGCCTGTCATGGTACTCACAAACAGGAGATGTTATAGCGCGTCCAATAATTTTGTGAGTAAAATGCGCGAATTACCCAATGTCCGTACGCTTGGCGGGAGTACAGGCGGCGGAAGCGGTTTCCCCTTTACCTCGGAACTGCCCAACGGCTGGAGTATCCGTTTCTCAACCAGCCCCATATTAGACGTTAACATGCAACATACGGAATTTGGGATTGAGCCCGACGTCGAAATAAACCTGCTTCCCCAAGATATAGAAAACAGAAGAGACGCCCTCCTTGAAGCTGCAATGGAGCTTTTACTGTCAGGCGTTTAGGAGACTTCCGGAAATAATCCATCCGGTTAAAATATCCGGCAAACGCTTGCGTATAATCAAAAAAGAATTACCTTTGCCCTGCAAACAAAGCGGCTGTGGCGTAATTGGTAGCCGTGCCAGACTTAGGATCTGGTGCCGAAAGGCGTGGGGGTTCGAGTCCCTTCAGCCGCACAAAAGTAAAAGGAAGAATCAAGCGGATCTCTGAAAATCAACCGGTTTTCAGAGATTTTTTTATTCCCTGAAACGTATTCATATCCTAAACTTTGGGTCGCCGGTAAAACCTTGTGTTTCGCAAATTTCCATGTGAAATAAATACAGCCTCGCAGACCGCAGGTCTGTGAAGAAACACAAGATTTTGCAGGTGATCCTATACTTTCTTAGTTTTATGATTTCTGGGATTAGCTCTGCCGTATCTTATGATCCCCCAACTATACTGCGAGTATAGTTATAAGCACAAGTATAAACGATACCATATAACAGGCCTGGATAATACAGGTATAACTATATTATTATAAATATTTTGCTTATATTATAGTTTTATCTATATTTGCAAAACAAATCTGAAAGACATGAACAGCGAATTATATGAAAAATCAGGAAGCGATATCATCCGGGAATTAGGTAAACGGTATGGTAGTTACAGGAAGCGGATGGGATATACGCAAAAAGAGGTTGCAGAGAAATCCGGTTTAAGTATATTTACCATAAGTTCCTTCGAGAATGGTTCATCCACCGGAATTACGATAGCTTCATTTATCAAACTGCTTCGTTCTATCGATAGTTTGGAAGAAATAGAAAAACTATTGCCGGAATTGCCTGTCAGCCCCCGGGAACTGTTTAAGAAACAAAGCAAGAAATAGGATATGGAAACCCATGTAGTAAAAGCCAAATTGTGGGGGATGGACGTTGGTTATCTTTCGTGGGACAAGAGGGCCGGAGTTGCCGTCTTTGAATACGAGCCATCATTTCTTGAACAAGGATTGGAGATAGCGCCGTTGACCCTATCTATAAACTCGCCGCGCAGTCAGAAACAACTGCCATGGACAGGAGATAAAGACAAGCTTTATCAGGGACTTCCTCCTATGATTGCAGATTCTTTGCCTGACAAATGGGGTAATTCTCTTTTTAAGGCATGGTTGCGAGATAATAATATTCCGGTAAAGAAAACGAGTCCGGTAGACCATCTTTCGTTTATCGGAAGCCGTGCAATGGGCGCGTTGGAATATGAACCTGCACAAAGATTAGGCGATAATTCCGCTTTTTCAGTTGACGTCCAAAGGTTGTACAAATTTGCCAAGCAGGTTTTGAATGAAAGAGAAGCTACCATAGTTAATCAGGAGAATTCTATTTTATGGCAGGATTTGATAAAGATAAGTTCTTCTCCAGGAGGTAAACGTCCGAAAGCAATCGTTGCATTAAACGATGCTACAGGAGAAGTTATTTCCGGTC